>CAISDV010000158.1 GCA_903884185.1 uncultured Chitinophagaceae bacterium
CAACAACCGCGGCTATGAGGATAAACGCTACATACCAGCCGCAGGTCTTATAAAAAAAATAAAGGGAGAATATGGTCAGAAAATAAATTCTTGCCCTGTCCATTTTATAAAAGGCCAGGTAGGCTAACAAAAAAAAGCCAAAGAAAATGAGAAAGAACGAGCTGTTGAAGAGCAGCGGGTCTTTTTCATTGTACTTCAATGCCTGGAGAACCTGGTGGATATCTATGTTGATGTCTGCGAACACTTATTTTTTATTGGGTGAAGGGTTTGTATAATATTTTTTTGCTTCGAATAATTTGTCTAAAAAGATATCTGCTATTTTTTTGGAACCTCTTGCGTTGGGATGCATATAATCTTTGTATGCGAGGGCTGTATCACCCTCCACCCAATGAACGATGGTATTTTCTCCACCCATCGCATCAAACAGGTCCCAGAAAGCCACTTTGCTATTCATAGCGATCTGCTGCTGTTTTTTTACCATGGGAATGATCGCAGGCTCAGTAACATATTGGCCTTTGTCGCGGAAAGCAAAGTCGCTGGTGCTGATCAATAAAATAGGCACACCAGGAAAACCCTGTTTGATATTCTGAATTAATTTGGTCATGGCATTTTCAAACCATGCCGATTTGGATGAATTGTGCTCCACCGCATTCAATCCATAATGAAGAATGATCAGGTCATATTTAAAATAACTGTTGAACTCACTCATTACATTAACCGGTATCTGGAGCGATAATGCACCTGTATTCCCCCTGAAGCCATAATTGTCGAGATAGAAGCCTGTATTGCCTTCTACGCTAACGCCATATACTGGAAGATCTTTGGCAGAGGAAGATACCTTTATTTCATTCACGGGGGTTTTATCACTTAACACAGTTTCATTGATATCATTACTGTTGTTGATGGTAATAGCTTGTTCTATCCCGTCAAGAGAAACTGTCATCAGTTCATTTCCCGCAGGTGTTTTCCCGGTATATAATTTTACCTGGCTTATTTTTTCGCCTTTTGCCGGGGCTGAATATTTACTCCAGGCTTCACCTTCGGGGAAGAATAAATGACCGCTTAATCCCAACGGAAGTTTTTGCGGATTGCTTTTGAAACTATGATCCGTCCATGAATCATCGCTCGAAAATTTGATAAAGCGGTAACTGTCTGCAACGATCGATTGCATGGGCAGAAACCCAACACCATTCCCGCCATATAATTCCTGAAGATGTTTCCTGATCTCGTCGGTCACATAATCAGCTTCAATAAATGAATCACCAAAATAGGCTACCCGTACTTTTCCGTTGTATGATTTGATTTTATCAAGCTTTGTAAAAAACAAAGAGAGAGGGTTGGCGCTGCTGTCAGAATAATCAGTGATAAAAGTATTGTCGCCCGAAGCTCGCGTGCCTTTTATTAAAACTCTGCCTTTTGAATAAACCGCTGAAGTATCTTTTTTATTGAGCAGGTCCTTTGCTGAACCCGGTCGCAGGTCTTTTAAAATATCTATTTTACTGTAACTGTTGAGATAGGGGATAACCGGTAAACGAAAGAAGGAAACGAGTAAAAGCAATAAAATAACAGACCATACTATGATTAAAGGTTCCCTTATTTTATTCTTCTTCGTCATCATCTTCAAAGCAGTTCAAAGACGCTCTTATTTTAATTCGTTTGAGTTGTGCAGAGTAATTGAACTCTTTGTAACCACTGTAATTTTTTCGCTGCAAAAATTTATAATAATCCTCGGTATCATTTTTATAATATTTATCCTGCCATACTTTATAATAATCTACGCTTGCCTGCCAGTTGTCGAAGGACATGTAGGTCATTGTATGCCTGAAACCAAAAAGATTATTTTTATTCTTGAATATTTTTGAGGTAAAATGCCCTGATTCATAGATCGCCTGTTTTAAAACTATTTCCGGGTGCTTGATGCCTATTTTCTTTATATAGCAATATATTTCATTTTCATCTAATGCATATAAGGAATAACAAAATAATAAGGTTACTGCCAGGAGCAGTGGTTTTAGCAAACGCCTTGCCCGGAAAGGGGTTTGGAAAATATGAAACTGCATATTTTGCATAATGGCGGTTTAGTATTTATTGTCGCTCAGCCTGAAAATATCCTTTGCCCTGATTCCCTTGTCGGTCATCTCCAGGGTACAGCATTCATTCACCGGGTCGTGCTCAAAAAACAGGATATAGTCGTTTTCAACAGCCTCAGTTAAAAAGTTCTTTTTCTCATGCAGGGTAGTTTCCGGCCGCATATCATATGCCATCACATAGGGTAATGGCAGGTGCGCTGTAGCAGGTATCAGGTCAGCCGTATACACGATTGTTTTGCCTTTGTAACTGATCTTTGGCAGCATCATTGAATTGGTATGGCCATAGACAAAGAAAACAGAGATCGTATCGATAAATGGGACTATAGGGACGCTAAAGGGATTGACACCTTTTTTTCTATCCGCAGGGACATTAGCAATAAAATCCAACTGCCCACTATCTTTTATCGGTAAAATATTCTCTTTTAGAAACGAAGCTTTCTCCCTTTCATTGGGGTTTACAGCACTTTCCCAATGGACTTCATTGCTCCAGTAAGTGGCATTCTTGAAAGCCGGTACCAGTTTTTCACCCACCCTCTCGATGCTCCCCCCGCAATGATCAAAATGCAGGTGGGTAAGGATCACATCGGTAATATCATCTTTTCCAAAACCGTGTTTGGCAAGGGATGAGTCCAGGGTATCGTTGCCATTGAGATAATAGTGCGAGAAGAACTTTTCACTCTGTTTATTGCCCATGCCATTATCTATGAGAATGAGCCGGTTCCCATCCTCGATCAGGAGGCAACGGAGTGCCCAGTTGCACATATTATTTTCATCTGCGGGATTGAGTTTGTTCCAGATGCTTTTAGGTACCACGCCAAACATTGCACCACCATCTAATTTAAAATAACCTGTATTGATAGAATATAGATTCATACAAATGCAAAGTTACAACTTAGAAAATGGCTCTCTTTTCGGCCTATCCCAATGCCTGCTTTCGTTGCGCAAGCAATGCCGAATACAACCAGGCTGCACCTATCATAAAGAAAATGATCAGCGATAGAATAGAATATTTCATCCCCACCCATTCTTCAATATACCCGAAGCTGAACATGCCTATTACAATGGCGATCTTTTCAGAAAGGTCATAATAGGTAAAATAGGAAGCGGTATCTTTTGTTTCAGGCATCAGCTTTGAATAAGTAGAACGGCTCAGTGATTGTATTCCACCCATTACCAATCCAACAGCCATTGCCAGAAGATAAAACCTTATTTCAATAGGTTGCTGGCGCGGATCAAGTTCTGCCTGTAACTTTTCAACCTGCACACCAATAGCAGCAGCTTCGTCTTTCGAAAAGACAGGTTGTTTTTCCAACGCATCCTTTTTCTTCACCAGCATATCTATCTGGTCGTGATAAGGTTTCAAGGGTTCAGCAAGATTTGCAGTTGCATAAGCCGCGAAGCAGATCAATATCCAAAAAACCACTACACCCATTAGCACTTTAAAATTTCCAAATTTCGAAGACAGCCGGCTCATGATGTATGCGCCCGCAATGGCCACTATCTGTATCAATACTACTGTGATGATAAGTTTGGTATCTGCCAGTCGCAGCAGTTTGCTTCCAAACAAAGTAGCAGCCAGCATCACTGTTTGAACGCCCATGCTGTAAAAGAAAAACCCGCGAAGGAACCTTTTGAGAACGGGCATTTTTTTCACTTCGGCATATACCTTCTTTACTTCTTTGAATCCATCGGTGAATATGTTTCCTTTTTTTAGAGGAACGCTCACCATCTTAGGCAATCTTGCAAAAGTGAGCTGTGCCCATCCTGCCCACCAGATACCTACCAGTAAAAAAGTGATACGTGTTGCTTCGCCTTCGTTTCCTTTCATAAACATTACCAGGCCAAATCCCAGCAGCTGCATCAGTACACTTCCTATATAACCAAATGCAAAACCTTTGGCGCTCACCCTGTCCTGGTCTTCCGGTGCCGCGATCTCTGGCAGGTAGGCATTATAAAATACAAGGCTGCCCACAAAACCCATGGATGCCATCATGAACGAAAGTATACCCAGCCATAATTGCGATACATCATGAAAAAAGAATAACATGCTGCAACCGATGGCGCCCATATAACAAAAGAAGCGCATGAAATTTTTCTTGTTCCCGCGGGTATCGGCGATGGAAGTGAGGATGGGGTAGGAAATAGCGATCAGTAAATAAGCTGCGGCCAGGCTATAATCATACAAAGAAGAATTCACAAATTTTCTTCCCAGAAAAGTTACAATATCGGTACCGCTGTTGTCTTTTGCAATGGCAGTAAAATAAATTGGAAAGAAAGTGGTGGTGATGACAAGGTTATATACCGAGTTCGCCCAGTCGTACATGGCCCATCCGGTGATCACTTTTTTGGAAGCAGTTTGCATGGGAAGCGTTTTATAGGGTTACAGGTTACTAGTTACAAGTTACTGGTTCCGATAACTAGTAACCAGTAACTAGTAACCAGCAACTATTTAATGATTCCTTGTTGTAATAATAGCAAGACGATCAAACCCGCGACAATCCTATACCACCCAAATAATTTGAAACCGTGTTTTTGCAGGTAGCCGATAAAAAATTTCACAGCGATCAACGCAACGATGTATGCGATCACAGCTCCAATACCGAGAGTAATAAAATTATCTTTCACCAAAACTTCTTTATGTTCTTTGTAGACATCCATAAAACTTTTGGCAGATGCTGCAAGCATGGTTGGGACGGCAAGGAAAAAAGAAAATTCAGCCGCCAGCCTTCTTGTCAACTTCTGACTCATGCCACCCACAATGGTAGCGGCACTGCGACTAAGACCGGGTAATAAAATTGATAACACCTGGAAACATCCAATGATAAATGCTTTGGGATAAGATATTTTTTCTTCATGGTCGGCTGTATTGTTTTTAAACAGGCGGTCAACAAACAATAAGAGAATACCACCACCGATCATCACCCAGGCAATAAAATTGAGGTTGCTTAGTGCCGAATCGATATGTTTCTTCAGGAAATAACCACCAATGAGAGCGGGTATAACGGCAACAACTAGTTTAATATAAAACCTCGGTTTCTTAAAATCAAAAAACTGCTTGTGGTAGATGGTCACCACACTTAAAATAGCCGCTAGCTGGATCACTATTTCGAACATATCAGTAAATGCATTCGGCGTTACCCCAATAAGCGGGTTAGTGATCTTCATGTGCGCTGTGCTGGAAACAGGAAGGAATTCTGTCAGCCCTTCCACAATAGCGATGATAATTGATTGGAGAGTATCCATGATTCGTTAGTTGGGTTTGGATAGTAAAGAAACAAAAAAAGCGGTGATAAACACCGCTTCTTAATTATTTAACCCTTATGCCTATTCAGCAGGCTTGGTTTTTTTGAAGATGGCATATATCTCGATCATCAATCCCAGTAAGATCAGGATCGGTGCAACGGTGATCCTCATAAAACTATAAGTGACATTATAATCAAACACTTTTGGATCGGCATTCTTGCCTCCGCTCATTAATATCATACCCAGTACGATGATACCTGCGCCAATAGCCATCCACTTGAAATTTTCTTTATCAAACAAAGGGGCGAGGGCAGCTTTTGGTTTTGCTTCTGGTTTTTTAGTACTCATGTTCTATCATTTTTGAGGGTTGCAAGATAAGGAATATGCTAATACAGGTCATCCAGCTTCATTTTCAGGTATTTTCTTACGCTGAGATGTGTACTGTATAAGGAGATCAGCACCCCAATGATGATCATGCCGCCAAACAAGATAAAATTCAGTTTCATATCGCGGATCTGTTTTAGCTGGGTGATATTGCCCTCTGCCCATTGTATCAGGATAAAAAGCACCACTATGGCGATTGCTGCGCTGATAAGCCCGTTGATAACAGCTTTGATGTTCATAGGTTTTGCAATAAAGCCTCTTGTGGCGCCCACCATTTGCATGGTTTTGATCAGGAAGCGGTTGCTGAACATGGCAAGACGGATGGTATTATCAATGCTGAATATCACGATCACGCATAATGCAATGGCAATGACCAGGAATACCAGGCCAAAAGAAGTTGCTTTTTCATTCAGGTTATTTACCAGGCTGCTTGGGTATTTTAATTCGTTGATCTGGTTGCCGTAGAGCGCCATCAGTTGATTGGAGATTTTCTGCAGGCTGTCCTTATTCACGTATTCCGCCCGTGCATAAAAATCAATACTTTCCGGGAGCGGGTTGGCATCAAGGATAGTTGCCCAATCCTCTTTATTATCCTTGTTCCAGATCTTTTTCGCGGTTTCCTTATCTACATACTGTACATCTTTTGAATAAGGCTGCGTAGCAATAAAATGCTGTATCTGTCCGATGGTGTCCTTATTGGCTGTGCGCAGGAAGGCTTGCACCTGGATGTCTTCTTTAAAAGCAGTCCCCATTTTATGGAAATTCAGGAATATCCAGCCCATGATTCCCATGATCAATAATACCAGCGCCACCCCTACTACACTATAAATATAATTGGGCTTGCTGCGTTTTAACGATGTTTTTCCGGCTATTGGCATACTTGTTTTTTAGAAGTTCAGCAAAGGCAAATGTAGCTTAAACGCGTACATTTGCAATCACTCTAACGGTTTGTACCGCCTGCAAAGTATGGCAAGGTAATTTTTTACAATCTAAAATTTTGTTAGAATTATTTTTGGCCGGCAGTAGGTTCGCCCTCGCGCTTTAGCCGGGGGAATATAATTTTTATTTTAACAGCAAAGATGGAATACAGATTTAGGGATATTGAAAAAAAATGGCAGCAACACTGGGAAAAAACTCAGGCATACAAAGTTTCCAATACAAGTGAGAAGCCCAAATTTTATGTGCTCGATATGTTCCCCTATCCCAGCGGCGCCGGCTTGCATGTAGGGCATCCTCTTGGATATATTGCCAGTGATATTTATGCACGCTTCAAAAGGTTAAAAGGCTTTAATGTTTTGCACCCAATGGGATATGATGCATTCGGGCTTCCCGCAGAACAATATGCAATAGAGCATGGCGTGCATCCTGCCATTTCAACGGAACAGAATATCAATAATTTCCGAAAGCAAATGGACAATATTGGTTTTTGCTTCGATTGGAGCCGTGAGTTGCGCACATCTGATCCTGCTTATTATAAATGGACTCAATGGATATTCCTGCAATTATTCAAGTCGTGGTTCAACCCGAAAGCAAATAAGGCCGAATCAATTACAACATTGATCGGGATTTTTGAAAATGAAGGCAGCCAGGCTGAAGAATTTACTGCTGCCGACTGGAAAAATTTTACTGAAAAAAGAAAACAGGAAATATTAATGGGCCATCGCCTGGCTTATTGTGGCATTGGCGAAGTGAATTGGTGCGAAGCATTGGGAACCGTTCTTGCCAATGATGAAGTAGTGAATGGCGTGAGTGAACGTGGTGGTTATCCTGTTGTAAAAAAGAAATTGCGGCAATGGTACCTGCGCATCACTGATTATGCAGACCGTTTGCTGGAAGGATTGGAAACTGTTGAGTTTAGTGATGCGATGAAAGAAATGCAGACGAATTGGATTGGGAAGTCGATTGGGGCGGAGATACAATTCCCCCTCTCTATCTCTCCCCGCAGGGGAGAGGAAATGGAGGAGATTGGAGCGAAGTTGAAGAGACCAGGTTTTGGTTATCCGGATTATAAAGTGGATAGCGAAATGAGTTTTGAGAACGCAAAGAGGATGAGAAGAGAACCGACTGAGGCGGAAAGCATTTTGTGGAGCGCTTTACGGAGTAAGCAGACTGGTTACAAATTCAGAAGGCAGCACCCTGTTGAAAATTATATCGCTGATTTTATCTGCCTGGATGTTTGGCTGGCAATAGAAGTGGACGGAGGATATCATACAACAGTAGAACAAAAAGAAGCTGATGATATAAGAGACTCTCGCCTGAAAGAATTAGGCTTTACAACACTCCGATTCACAAATGAAGAAGTAATAAACAAAATTGATATTGTAGTAGAAACTATACAGCAAAAGGCTACAGAACTGAAGAAAACGCTACCTCCTAAAACAATCGGAGGTCCAGGCCCCTCTCCCTTGCAGGGAGAGGCGGGGGAGAGGGTGACAGTCTTCACCACCCGCCCTGATACCATCTTCGGTGTTGATTTCATGGTCGTTGCACCAGAACACGAACTCATAGAAAAAATTGTTCCGGCGAATCACAAGCTACCAGTTGAAGAATATATCACATACGTTAAAAGCCGCAGTGAACGTGAACGCATTGCAGAAAAAAAGATAACAGGATGTTTTACGGGCGCTTACGCATTGAACCCTTTTAATGGAAGGGAAATCCCAATTTGGATCTCCGAATATGTACTCGCAGGTTATGGCACTGGCGCCATCATGGGCGTGCCTTGTGGTGATGAGCGTGATCATAAATTCGCGAAGCATTTTAATATTCCTATTACAAATATTATTGGCAACTATTATAATGGCGAAGAAGCCAATGCCACTAAAGATGCCATTTTAGAAAACAGTGATTTTTTAAATGGAATGGTGATGCGTGATGCTATTGGTGTAGTAATTGGTAGACTGGAAGACCGTGAAATTGGCGAACGCAAAGTGAATTATAAAATGCGTGATGCGGCATTCAGTAGGCAACGTTACTGGGGTGAACCTTTTCCTATTCAATGGAAAGATGGTGTGGCCATTCCATTACCCGAAAGCGAACTGCCTTTATTATTGCCCGAAGTGGATAGTTATAGTCCGGGACCTGATGGCGAAGGCCCGCTCGCAAATATTCCTGAATGGGTGGCAAGAGAGCTGGAAACCAATACCATGCCTGGTTATGCAGGCAGCAGCTGGTATTTTTTACGGTATATGGATCCTGATAACAAACAAGAATTTTGCAATAGAAAAGTATCTGATTACTGGAACCAGGTGGATCTATACATTGGCGGAACAGAACATGCGGTAGGACATTTATTGTACAGCCGCATGTGGACGAAATGCTTATACGATCTTGGATTGATAGGATTTGATGAGCCATATAAAAAACTGATGAACCAGGGAATGATACAAGGGAGTTCAAGGTTTATTTATAGAATTTCCTGGCTAGGTGTATTTAAGCCAGATTTCGATTTTTCAAAACTTCCGATAATTCTTGTTTCAAAAAATTTTCGAAATAGTTGGGTACATGGTGAAAAAGAATCGATAGAAAAAATTAACGACGAAGTACAAAAAGTATTAAAAAACGCTGGAATTACTTCGATGCATACTTTCTCAATTAGTGAACTCCATGTTGACGTAAACATTGTTGACGGTGTTGAATTAGATATAGAAGCTTTTAAGAAATGGCGCAACGGAGAATACTCAAATGCAGAATTTATTTTAGAAGATGGGAGCGTGTATGCTCCCCTCTCCCCCGGAGAGCCCGCCCGGCCAAGCCATTCGGACGGGGGGCTGGGGGTGAGGTCCACTTACATCTGCGGCGTCGAAACCGAAAAAATGTCCAAATCAAAATTCAACACAGTAAATCCTGATACACTCGTTGAAAAATACGGCGCCGATACATTCCGCATGTACGAGATGTTCCTCGGTCCCGTAGAACAAAGCAAACCTTGGGATACCAAAGGAATAGAAGGTGTTCATCGCTTCCTGAAAAAATTATGGCGTTTGTTTTATGATGAGGTGAAAGGTAAAATATGGAACGATGGAAAAGCCACAGATGCCGAACTGAAAGTATTACACAAGACGATCAAAAAAATTGAAGAAGATACCGAACGCTTCAGTTTTAATACAGCAGTCAGCGCTTTTATGATCTGTGTAAATGAACTCTCAGATTTGAAATGCTATAAAAAAGAGATCCTTGAACCGCTGGTGATCATGCTCACACCTTACGCTCCTCACATTGCAGCAGAACTCTATGCGGAGTTAGCAGGTGGTGAAGTGATCAATGCTTCATTTCCAAAATTCGAAGCGAAATATGTGGCTGAGTCTTCGAAAGAATACCCTGTCAGCATCAATGGAAAAGTAAGAACGAATATTACTATCTCTCTGGATGTTTCGCAACAGGAAGTAGAGACAATAGCGCTCGCGAACGAGACCGTACAAAAATGGCTGGAAGGGAAAACTCCTAAGAAGATCATTTTTGTGAAGGGGAAGATGATTAATATCGTTATTTAGTTTTACCGGAGAGACGGAGAGGCGGGGAGTTTCGCAGAGACTCTACTCTGCGCCCCTCTGCGTCTTCCCGCCTCCCCGGTGAAAAAAGCCTGTCATCATATTCTTTTTTCAAATCTCCCTTTGATTTGTATTTTCATCAACTAAACCCTTGTTTATGAGATACAAATTGCTGCTTATCATTGCTGCATTTATTGCAGCTTCTGTTTCTGCGCAGGAAAAAGAAGCTTACTTTCTTTCACAACCCTGCCTCACCCCCGACGGACAAACCGTGATCTTTAGTTTTGAGGGCGACCTGTGGAAGGCAAGTATGTCAGATGGCCATGCTTCACGCATGACCGCCATGCAAGGCTATGAGGGCGATGCAAAGGTTTCACCCGATGGCAAATGGGTAGCATTTACCGGCAGGCAATATGGCAATGCAGATGTATTTGTTATGCCCATAGAAGGCGGTGAAGTGAAACAACTCACTTTCTTCAGTGGCAATGATAATATGAGCTCCTGGAGCTGGGATTCGAAATATATTTATTTCACCAGCAGCCGCGCAGGAAGGCAATCCAGTTATAAAGTAAGTATCAATGGCGGCACCGCTCAACATGTGTTTGGCTACAATTTCTTTTTGAACGATCACAATGTTTTTGAAAATCCATCTACAGGCGAATTATTTTTTAATGATACATGGGAAAGCAGCAACCAGGTGCAACGCAAACGTTACAAAGGGCCGTATAATGCCGATATACAATCATACAATCCATCCACAAAAAAATACAAGCGCTATACCGATTGGATAGGAAAAGATTTTGGCGCTACGTTTGATAAATCCGGCCACATGTATTTTATTTCGGATGAGGCCAATGGCGAATACAATCTCTATACGTTTGATAAGGATAAAAAAACAGCACTCACCGCATTTACTTCGTCCATCAAATCACCCATAGTAAATGCCAATGGCGGCAAAGTGGTATTTGAAAAAGATTACCAGTTATGGGAATATGATGTGGCGGGCAAAAAATCATCCAAACTGAACATTTCAATCGTAAGAAATAATACACTGCCACAGGAAAAAGATTTTGATATCAGGGGAAGGATATCCGCTTTTGATATTTCGCCCGACGGAAAGAAAATGGCCATGGTATCGCGAGGAGAATTATTTGTAAGTGATGTGGAAGGAAAATTCATTGAGCAGGTGCAACGTGGCTCGGCAGAAAAAGTGAGCGAAGTAAAATGGATGAGCGATAACAGGACCCTGCTTTTTAACCAGACAGTAGATGGCTACCAAAACCTTTACTCCATCTCTGCCACCGGTATCGGCTTGCAGCAACTGACACATGACAAAAAAGATGACCGCTCCATTGTAATGAATAAAAAAAGAACACAAGCCGTTTACCTGAGTGGCCGCGACGAAGTAAGAATGATTGACCTGAAAACAATGGACAGTAAAAATATTGTACACGACGAGATATGGGGATTTCAGTCAGGCGCACCCGGCTTTTCACCCGATGATAACTATGTGGTATTTACTGCACACAGGAATTTTGAAGAAGACATTTTTGTGTATGATATCAAACAAAATAAAACCATGGACCTGACCAATACGGCTGTTACAGAAGCATCACCTGTCTGGTCTGCCGATGGTAAATACATTTATTTTGTTTCATCACGCCTGCACCCTTCTTACCCAACAGGAGTGCGCGATGCAAGGATATACCGGATGCCGCTGCAAAAGTTTGATGCGCCTTACCGGCTGGATAAATTCAATGAACTTTTCAAAGAAGAAAAGAAAGACTCTACAAAGAAAAAAGATACTGTTGCCCCTGTCCCAATAAAAATTGATGTTGCAGACATCATGGACAGGCTGGAACATATCGGCCCTTCATTTGGCGGGCAGCAATTGGTAGACCTTGTGGAAGGCGCAGGTAAAACAACCGTATTATATAACAGCAACCATGCAGAAGGAAGAAGTGCCTTATATAAAACAGTACTCGATCCTTTTGATCAGCCCAAAACAGATAAAATAAATGGCACCGATGGCGGCGTTTCAGATTTTGTAGGGGTCAATGATAAATATTATGTGTTGCTGGGTGGAACGGTGTGTAAGCTGGATCTTAATGGAAATAAGATTGATGCCATCAGTACAGGGTATACATTCCGAAGAAACCTGGCTGCAGAATTTAACCAGGTGTTTTATGAAGCCTGGGCGCAGATAGAACAAAATTATTATGACGAAAAATTTCATGGGCTTGATTGGGTGAAAACAAAAAATTATTACAAACAATTCCTTCCGCATCTCAACAACCGTAACGACCTGCGTACGGTGTTAAATGACATGCTGGGTGAATTGAATTCATCGCACCAGGGATTTTCATCCGGCGGCGATGAAGAAAGGATCATACTCTCAAACTCTACCAATGAAACAGGTATTGTGTTCGACGACAAGGATCCTTATAAAGTAAAATATGTGCTTAACCGGAGTAACGCTGATAATAAAGATGTGTCATTACAGGAAGGGGATGTATTGGTAAAAGTGAATGGTGTGAAAGTGGACCCTTCTGTTGACAGGTATTATTATTTTACCAGGCCATCCCTTGATAAGGAGATGGAGCTTGGCTTTCAGCGCAATGGCCAGCCGGTTGATATCAAAATTCATCCACAGCCCAGCCTGAATGATAACCTTTACGATGAATGGATCAACACCAATCAAAAACGTGTGGATGAAAAAAGCAATAAACGGATCGCTTATTCCTGCATGAAAGATATGGGACAAGGTGAGCTGGAACATTTTCTGTTAGATATGACCAAACAACTTGCCAACCGCGATGCATTGATATTAGACCTTCGTTACAACACCGGTGGTAATGTGCACGATGAAGTATTGCGTTTCCTTGCACAGAAATCTTACCTGCAATGGAAATACCGCGAAGGGCAAATGACCAAACAATCCAATTTTGCGCCGAGCGATAAGCCGATCATTTTACTGACCAATGAACAATCATTAAGTGATGCGGAAATGACAGCTGCCGGTTTTAAATCATTGAAGCTGGGTAAGATCATTGGTAATGAAACCTATCACTGGATCATCTTTACCAGCGGCGCCGGTTTGGTAGATGGTTCTTTTGTTAGGCTTCCGGCATGGGGTTGTTATACTTTGGATGGAAAAGACATTGAGTTTAACGGCGTGCAACCCGATATTAAAGTGATCAATACATTCGAGGATAAGATCAATGGCCGCGATCCGCAACTGGAAACTGCCATCAGCGAGATATTGAAACAATTGAAGTAAAAATCAGTGCGATTCACCTATAAAAAAGCCCCGTTTTACGGGGCTTTCCTATATTCACTTCCCAAAAAATACTGTTATGCGTATGAAAAAATTGCTACTGCCATTACTTGCATTGGCTATCTCAACTGTTGGCCTCGCACAGAAAAAAGATATCTCTGATGCCGACCTGTTGGCAAATAAGATCCCTAAAAACTTTAATAATCCTTTGCCGAATGTGGTAAGATGGATAGATGATGATCACCTGCTCATCAACCAAAGGATACATCCTGATTCCTCGGCCAAAAATTATGTCCTTGATATAAAGGCCAACACCCTCACTGAAAGTATGGAAACTGGCGGACGTGGAGGTGCACCTGGAGGCCGCAGAGGTGGTGGTAACGATCCTGTAATTTCTTCTTCAGGTAAATCTGTAACCGTGCGTGGAAGTGATCTCTACTACCGCAATAATGGTGTTGAAACAAGGCTCACTAATGATAAGGACGAAGAAAAGAACCCAACTTTTTCGCCCGATAGTAATTATGTGGGGTACACAAAAAACAATGACCTCTACACATACAATCTTACTACCAATAAAGAAACACGCCTCACTAATGATGGTAACGCTACTACTCTAAATGGTTATGCAAGCTGGGTATATTATGAAGAAATTTTCGGGCGTGCCACACGTTACCGTGCATTCTGGTGGAGCCCCGATAGCAAGAAGCTTGCTTACATGCATTTTGATGAAAGCATGGTGCCGATGTTTCCAATCTATGTAAGTGATGGACAGCACGGATATATTGAGCAAACACGTTATCCTTTACCCGGCGATAAAAATCCCGAAGTAAAGATTGGATTGGTAAACCCTGACGGAGGCAATACTGTTTGGGCTGATTTTAATTCGAAAGATGACCAATATTTCGGATGGCCTACGTGGAAACCCGGTACCAATGAATTGTGGGTGTACTGGATGAACCGTGAACAGAATAATTTGAAAATATATGAAGTGAATACTTCTACCGGCACTAAGAAAGAATTCTTTGATGAAAAACAGAAAACATGGATAGACCTGGAAGACAGGGTAGGTGGCCGTGTGAATTTTCTTGCGGGGAATAAAGGATTTATCATGCAAAGTGACCGCACAGGTTGGAATCATCTGTACCTGTACAGCATGGATGGTGCATTGAAAAATGCGATCACATCCGGCAAGTACACAGTAACTGGTATCAGGTATATTGATGAAAAGAACGAAACCATTTTCTTCACTGGCCGCAGTCGTGAGAACACTGCACATACTGACCTGTACAGTGTAAAATTTAATGGGTCTGATCTTCGGCGTTTGACATTTGGTGATTATAACCATGCACAGACCAATTTATCTCCTACAGGAAAATATTTCGTGACAGTATATAATAATGTATCTACTCCAAGCAAGATGGCGCTGGTAGATAACAAAGGAAAGATCGTTCGTGAGCTGGGCGATGCGAAAGGAAGCGAAATGGATAATTATAATATTGCCAAAACAGAATTGATCCGCATTAAAAGTGATGATGGCTTGTATGAGTTGCCTGCATTGGTAACATGGCCTGTGAATATGGACCCGAATAAAAAGTACCCGATGCTGGTAAGTATTTATGGTGGGCCTAATGCCGGTACTGTAATGGATAGCTGGACATGGAATGCCAACCGCCAGTTCTATGCAAAAGAAGGAATGATACAGGTGGCCTTCGATCACCGCGCCAGCGGGCATTTTGGAAAAGAAGGCGTGAACTATATGTACCATAACCTGGGGTATTGGGAAATGACAGATTATAAAACAATGGCAAAATGGTTTATCGCCAATGGTCACGCCGACCCATCAAAAATTTGTATGACAGGTTTCAGCTACGGTGGTTATATGAGCGCTTATGCCGTAACGTTTGGAGCGGATGTGTTCACGCACGCCATGGCAGGTGGTATTGTAACCGACTGGAGTTTATATGATACGCATTACACAGAAAGGTATATGGGTACGCCACAGACCAATCCTGACGGGTACAAAAGCAGTAGCGTGCTAACGTATATTGATAAATATCATGGCATGATGCAGATCGTTCATGGTACCAGTGATGACAATGTACATATGCAGAACAGTATTCAATTGGTTAGTGCACTGGAAGACAAGGGCAAAGATTTTGAGATGACATTTTACCCTGATGGCCGCCATGGATGGGGAAACTTACCTGCCAAGAACACGCATTTTGCCAACCTGAAAACAAAATTCATTTACAAATATTTACTCGAGAAACCAATACCTGCTGGTTTACTGCGATAATCATTCGGTTAGACTTTTTAAAAGGGCTGTATCTTTGATACGGCCTTTTTATTTGGCCTGGCCCATGATTGAATTACTTGAAAAAAATCAGCACAACTTTCATACCGTTGTTCCATTTAATAAAGCGAGCGATAAATTATTGCTGATGAATCTTTCACAGGCAAACACAACACTTTCAGAAAGTATTTTTGAAGACACGGAGAAATTTTCAACCTATATCAATACACAACTGAAAGATGCAGGTTGTAAATATGGCATTGGCGGTTACAATGAATTCAGGCCATTATATGGTGGAAGCAAAGTATTTGATGATCAGCAGGAACCAAGAAGACTGCATTTAGGAATTGATATCTGGGGCGCGGCAGGAACACCTGTGTATGTGCCCATGGGCGGAATGGTACACAGTTTTGCATTCAATGATCAAGAAGGCGATTACGGCGCTACTATCATTTTAAAACACCAGTTAAAAAGTTCTGTCTTTCATACTTTATACGGGCATCTTTCTTTGGCTGATTTGAAGCAATGGAGAGAAGGGCAATTCGTTAGCCAGGGACAAGTACTCGCACATTTTGGTGAGCCTGCAGAAAACGGGAATTGGCCGCCGCATCTTCATTTTCAAATCATCATTGATATGGAATTGAAGAAAGGAGATTACCCCGGTGTATGCAAGCAAAGTGAAAAGGAAAAATATTTAAATAATTGCCCTAACCCCGATTTGATATTGCAGATGATGCAGTATGCAAAATAGCCTGCCACCCTCCACAGTATTTTGTAATTTTGATGATATGTCTGACCCGAACCTGAATAGCGATAAAGAAATACTTTCTGTTGATAAGGAATTTGAGAACAGTATTCGTCCTACGGAACTTGATGACTTTTCGGGCCAGCCGCAACTGATCGAGAACCTGCTCATCTTTATCAAAGCCGCCAAGATCAGGGGCGAAGCGCTTGACCACGTGCTGTTTCACGGTCCGCCGGGATTAGGTAAAACAACGCTCAGCAGGATCGTGGCAAATGAATTGGGCGTAAGTATTAAAGAAACTTCCGGCCCGGTGATAGAAAAACCCGGTGACCTTGCAGGCTTACTCACTAATCTCGAAACAAATGATGTATTATTTATTGATGAGATACACAGACTGAGTACAGTGGTAGAAGAATACCTCTATGCGGCAATGGAAGATTTTCGCATAGATATCATGATCGATACCGGCCCCAATGCAAGAAGCATACAAATAAATCTTAATCGTTTTACATTGATTGGCGCCACTACAAGAAGCGGGTTGTTGACTGCGCCATTGCTTTCACGCTTTGGAATAAAATCAAGACTGGAATATTATAATGCAGAAACATTAAAAAAGATCATAGAACGCAGTGCAGGTATTCTCAATACATCTATCTCATCAGATGCTTCCGGAGAAATTTCCCGCAGGAGCCGCGGCACACCGCGAATTGCCAATGGATTGTTGAGAAGGGTAAGGGATTTTGCACAGGTATTGAATGACGGAACCATTGATATCGGCATTACACAACATGCACTCAAGGCATTGAATGTGGATGAACATGGTTTGGATGAAATGGATAATCGCATCCTCACAACTATCATAGAAAAATTCAAGGGCGGACCGGTAGGCATCACAACTATTGCAACTGCTTGTGGTGAAGAGGCTGGAACTATTGAAGAAGTGTATGAACCATTTTTAATACAGGAAGGTTTTTTACAACGCACACCACGCGGGAGGGAAGTTACCGCAAAAGCTTACCGTCATTTAGGGAAGGATATGCCAAAGGGAGCGCAGCCTAATTTATTCAGCTAAATAATTAGAACTGCCGTTTTAAGATATTCCCGTTTCCATCATAGGCGTATCCTGTATGAGTATCAGGGAAGCAGAAATGTACACCACTTGCATACTCCCTTAGCCAAGTTTTACCCCCATCTTTAGTATGATATATACCAGTTATTCCTGTAAAAAAACCTTCTTGCTCATCTTTAAAAAAAATAGAATTGGCATGTGATCCTGTGCTATCCCATATTTTATTATTCACAATACTCCAACTCGCACCTCCGTCTACTGTTTTGTATATAGCTGTGCCCCATTTATAAGTTGTAATAAAATCGGCAGAGTCTTGGTTTACGCTGATGTAGCCAATATTATCATTAATAAAACTCATGCTGTATATCTGTTGGGACAAGGGGTAGGAAAGAGAATACCAGTTACTGCCTGCTGTAGTTGTTTTAGCCAGAATACCTGAATTAGAACCATCAAAAGCAGATCCGCCAGCAGCATATCCTGTGAGAGAATTTGTTAATTGAAGTACACTATATCCGACAGAAGAATATGTCGGAATAAAATTATTTCCGGAATCAGTAGTTTTCAATAAGCCATTTCCCGAACTTATACCTGTAACTGGATTAATAAAACTTATTAGAGCAGAAGCTTTTTTATTAATTGTGTCTGTTGGTAGCCAGTGATAACCACCATCTTTTGAGCGATACAAACCATTTGAGGTTGATAAAAATAAAATATCAGGATTATAGGGATATTGAAAAATATTTTGTGGTAAAATGCCTCCGAAAATTGTAATCGGCAGATATATAGAATCCCATGTTTTGCCGCCATCAAATGTTTTTAAAATAATATTATTGTACTGATGAGTAGATGCCAGGTTAATAAGCGTATCTCCCAATATAACACCCGTATCGGCATTGATAAATTTAATATTCAAGCCATGGCCATAGGAAGGAGTATTTAATTTTTGCCAGTAATTTCCCACTACTGATGGCGGTGTTGGTGAAAAGGCGCTTGAAGGTTGAGTAGCCGGGCTGGAGGGGGTTACGGGTAAAGAAGGTGTACAGCTTGTTATCAGCAATATAGATAACAAGACGAACGCCATTGATAAAAACAACAGCCCAGATAATATCTGCAACTTGTTTCTCATGTACCCGGATTTTCCGGTTGAATATCCTAAAGTTATTACTTTTTTCACAGCCTGATTTATTCAGCTAAATAAAAAACCTCCTGTTGTTCTAACAGAAGGTTTCAAAATAAAGTAATTAAAGGCTATGGCGCCACCAGGCGGAAGCCATTGCCATGAATATTTACAATTTCAATATTGCTGTCGTCTTTCAGGTACTTGCGAAGTTTTGCAATGTACACATCCATGCTGCGCCCATTGAAATAAGTATCGCTGCCCCATATTTTTTTCAAAGCCCTTTCACGTGGTAACAGGTCGTTCTTATGTTCAGCCAGCATTTTCAGCAGGTCATTTTCTTTGGGAGATAATGTCTGCGTTTTTCCATCATGGCTCAGTTCCCTCAATCTTGGATTGAAATGATAAGAACCCAGGTCAAACTCAATATTGTCGCTGATCCTGTTATCTTCTTCATTGCGTTTCAGGATCGCTTTTATTTTCAGTAACAATACTTCACTGTCAAACGGCTTGGTGATATAATCATCCGCACCCAGTTTATAACCCTGGATGATATCTTCCTTCATCGTTTTAGCGCTCAGGAAGAACAATGGAATATCCGGGTCAATATCGCGGATCTCCTCGGCAAGGGTAAAACCATCTACATTAGGCATCATTACATCCAGCAGGCAGATATCGAATTTCTCACGCTGAAAAGCAGCCATGCCCAGTCTTCCATCACGCTCCAGTATCACATCATAGTCGTTTAATTCCAAATAATTCTTTAGTACCATACCCAGGTTGGTATCGTCTTCGCACAGCAGAATTTTGTATTTTTTCTTGTCTTCCATGGTGTAGGTGTTTGATAATTTATATTCAAAATAAAGATAATCCAATCCTATTGCGCAGCAAGTGGCCGCAATCTTTTGTTAAAATGACCGGCTCATGCAGCTAATCGGCATACACCTTGTGCACTTATTGTGCCACAAAGTACTTTAAGCCAAACCCCGAGGATTTGTTCATGGAGGTCTTACACTAAGAGAGTATAAACCCTCGGGGTTTAAATCAAAAACCCTCGGGGTTTAAAGTGACAAGTATATCAGCCCTCTTTCATCCACTTTCAGTTTGCGCTCACTTTGCAGGAACTCGATCACTTCCCAGGCATTCTCCTGTTGCACTTCTGCAAGTGAACGAAGTAGCTCTTTTGCACCGATTCCCTTTTCAGGAATATTTGCATAGATCAGTTGCTCTATCTTTTTGAAACCGGCAGAATTCAATGTAACCGTTTTTTCTTTCAGGCAATTATCACACACACCACATCGCTCGAGAGCGGTATCGCCAAAATACCCCGAGATATATTTGCTCCTGCATTCTTTGTTCAGTCGGATATATTTCAGCATGGCATCTACGCGTAATTTGAATTGCTGCTTGCGGTGCTGGTATGATTCATGATTGATATGCAGAGACTGTGCCGGTGCACGGTTCCATAAAAAATGTACCTGTGGTGATTCTTTCTGTGGCAGGTACTCAATGATATTGAATGATTGCAATTGTAATAGCTGGTTATTTACTGTTTCCTCATCCAGTCTCGTAAGCCTCGCTACCTGCTTTTCATAAACCGAAACGGAATTATCGTAGATGCCCTGGTAAGTACGCAACAAACATTTGATAATGGGTTCGAGAAGAGGGTGGCCTTGTTCAAAATCCATCAGCACATCTTTGTCAACAATAAATTGCACCTGTGAAGGAAAGAAAATATTTTCTGTAAAAGCAAGATGCCCTTCCTGTTCCAGTACTTTAAAAGTATTCAGCACCAAATGAATATCAAGCTTAAAGTTTTTAATGAATTCATTCAGGTCAAAATCATAATAATTTCCTTCGCCAATACCAATGGGTACTTGTAAATAATCGGCAATGGACTGGTATACTTTCCTGATATCTGCGATCGACGGAAAACGGATACCCGGCATAGCTTCCAGCGCCAGTATATCTTGTGTATGGCAAAGAAGCACGGCATAAGCTTTATCACCATCACGCCCTGCCCTTCCTGCTTCCTGGTAATAATTTTCGAGGCAATCGGGAGTATCATAATGTATCACCGTCCTTACCCCCGGTTTATCAATACCCATTCCAAAAGCGTTGGTGCATACCATCACACGCAGTTCATCATTGATCCATGCTGTTTGTCTTGCGCTTCGTTCTTCCTGAGTTAATCCCGCATGGTAATAACCGGCTGAAATATTTTGGAGCGATAGAAGATGCGCTATATTTTTTGTCTGCC
The DNA here is from genome assembly GCA_903884185.1 of uncultured Chitinophagaceae bacterium. Taxonomy (GTDB): domain Bacteria; phylum Bacteroidota; class Bacteroidia; order Chitinophagales; family Chitinophagaceae; genus CAISDV01. Next base: position 20,969 of record CAISDV010000158.1, read on the forward strand.
GCCTGTTCCTGCAATACACAATACTGCTACCGGGAACATTACTGAGTATCTCAATGGCTTTATTGATCTTGCTATCGATCGTAAAAACAGAATACGAAAGATTCGCACGCTCGAATGACTGACGGAAAATATCGGGCGTTTTAAAAAGAAGTTTCTTTACAATATCTTCCTGAACGATGGGTGTAGCAGAGGCAGTTAAAGCAAGCACTGGTACACCCGGCAAATCTTTTCTCAGGTTGGCAATACGAAGGTAGTGTGGCCTGAAATCGTATCCCCACTGCGAGATACAATGCGCTTCATCCACTGCCAGTAAATTAATATTCAATGATGGCAACCACTCTGCAAAAAGCGCGGTCTCCAAACGTTCGGGTGATACATATAAAAATTTAAAATCGCCTTCAGCAACTTCCTGCAACGTCTTGTTTACTTCATAAGTCGTCATGCCACTGTGTATGGCAATAGCGGGAATACCTTTTTTTTGCAGGTTCTCCACCTGGTCTTTCATCAAAGCGATCAACGGGGAAATAACAAGGCATAAACCCTCTTTTATTAGTGCAGGCACCTGAAAGCAAATGGATTTTCCACCTCCGGTGGGAAGCAATGCCAGCGTATCCTTGTTCTCCAGGATGTTTTGAATGATATCTTCCTGCATTGGCCGGAAAGAATCATGCCCCCAGTATTGTTTCAGTATTTCTTTTGGAGAAGATGGCATGGGGTGAAGGTAAGCAGTAATCTCTTTGCGGCCTTTGCGAAACCTCCGCGTTCTTTGCGATACAGCTTTACTATCATAATTTTTTTTTGTATCGCAAGGAACGCAAGGGAATCGCAAAGTGCGCAAGATTAATACTACATATAAATCAGGAAACTTTCTTCCAATTCAATCGTACAGAATTTACCGCCAGCACCACATCACTCAAACCCATTGCCAGCGCACCAAACGCGGGACTAATAATCCCAAATGCAGCAAACGGAATGGCAACAACATTATATGCAAATGCCCAGAAGAGATTTTGCTTGATCGTGATATATGTATGTTTGCCAAGACCCAGTGATAACGGCAAATGCTTCAATCCATGATCCATCAACACCACTTGTGCTGTTTGCATCGCTATCTGCGAAGCATCACTTAAAGAAATTCCAACCGTTGCTTTTGCCAGGGCAGGAGCATCATTAATGCCATCCCCAACCATGGCTGTTGGCGCTATTTGATTGAACGCGGATATTCTCTCTAACTTTTGTTCCGGCATTTGCTCTGCGATCACTTCGTCAATTCCCAATTGTTTTGCTACATATTCGCATTTCTGTTTTCTGTCGCCGCTGAGTAATATTGTTTTTATTTTTTTTGATTGAAGAAAAGAAATTACTGCTTTTGCTTCAGTCCTGATATCATCTGCAATATCTATCCAGCCTAATAATTCTTTATTGCGCAACACATAAATATCGTGTGACCCATCTTCTGTAAATGCGCCAGCTATTTTATAAGAACCTGCAGCATATTCATTTCCATTCTTATCAGTCGCTTTCATTCCCAAACCTTTTATCTCTTCGATCTTTGTACAGCGTATTTCATTTTTTGTCTTCCATTCTTTGGTAATGCATCTCGCAACAGGATGGTTGGAATATTTCTCCAATGAATACACAATGCTTTTCCATTCCTCATCACCAATAAGAAAAGATTGGTGGGCAGTTATTTTAAACTCACCCGTAGTAAGCGTTCCGGTCTTATCAAATACCACCTGGCTGATATCTTTAAAAACTTCCAGGCTTTTTGCATTGCGGAACAATATCCCGTTTTTAGCTGCCCTTCCCAATCCAACAGCAATGGCAGCAGGAGTGGCTAAACCCATTGCACACGGACAAGCGATCACAAGCACGGCAATGCTTCTTAGTAAACTGTCGCCAAAACCTTTATCAGCTAAAAAATAATTCCCGACCAAAGCGATCAATGCAATGCCAACCACCACCGGGACAAATATGGCGCTGATTTTATCGGCGAGTTGTTGTACAGGTGGTTTTTCGGACTGTGCATCTTTCATCATCTGTAAAATGCGGCCTAACACTGAATCCTCACCTACAGCAGTCGCATACGCTTTGAGTGTGCCAGTTTCCACAATACTTCCACCGATCAATTTATCATTCATCACTTTGAATACAGGTGCACTTTCTCCGGTAACGATGGCTTCGTTCAGGCTGGCTTCACCCCATAAAACTTTACAATCAACCGGAACCTGTTCGCCCGACTTGATAAGAATAATATCACCTACTTTCAAGCTGCTACTCTCTACCGGAAAGACATGTTCCTCGTGGTTATCATCAAAAGCGATCATGTTCGCCATCAGTTTTTTAGAAATGGTCAATCGTTTTAAAGCAGTTTGTGTGGTGGCAACAGCTCTTTCTTCTATCCAGTTTCCAAAAAATACAAATGTGATGATGGCAGCGCTGGTTTCATAGAACATGAAATTCTCTGCCTGGTGTGTGAATGTGCCGTACAGGCTGTAACCGAATGCTGCCAAAGCTCCCATAGCAATCAGCACATTCATATTCGGATAACCTTTCAACAAACTTCTTATCGCGCTTGCGCCAAAAAAAGACATGCCTGCAAGAAATACCGGGATCGTCAATGACAGCTGCACATAAGGATCCATCAATGCATGAATATGCACGCCGGGCAACATATCAATAAAAAGTGGCGCAGTAAAAATGAAACAGAAAATAAATCTTTGGAAATGATTGGTGAAGCCGATGCGGGTTAACTTCTTTTTTTGAGTTGTATCATTTTCCTGTTTGATATGATAACCCAATCCCGTGATTCCTTTCTCAGCTTCGTGCAGTGTAAACTTTTCATTGCGGTCAAAGCTCACATCGCCGCCAATAAAATTCACTTTTACATTTTGCAGCCCCTTTGATTCAAGGAAACGGTGAATCGTAAGCGCACAATTGGTACAATCCATTCCTTCTACCTTCAGATTCACTTTCTCCATGGTTTTATCATTGTTTGCCCCGCGAAGTTAACCCTGTAATTAGGCGGGTATCTTTCGATAACAGAAATATCTTTGCAGGATGGACACGATCTTCCAGGTTGCTCAGATAAAGCAGGTTGCCCAAATGCTGTGGAAAGAAGGCAAACAAAAAAAGGTATGGGCATTCTATGCGCCAATGGGAGCAGGAAAGACCACTTTGATCCATGCCCTTTGCGATGAATTGGGTGTGAAAGATGCTGTGGGGAGCCCTACGTTTGCTATTATCAACGAATATCAAAGCGATGAAACTGGGATGATCTATCACATGGATTGGTACCGTTTAAAGAATGAAGAGGAGGCACAGAGGGCAGGTGTGGAAGATTGCTTGTATAGCGGAAACCTTTGTTTGGTGGAATGGCCTGAGAACGCTCAAGGAATACTCCCGGCAGATATTTTTGCCATACATATTGAGGTATTGGATGCAAATACGCGAAGAGTCTACACAGATCCCGAAGCAGTTTAAGGAATTGTGTTTTAAATAAAGTAATTTTAGTGAAGAATCACAGCTCTAAAGAATTACCGCAGAGACGGGGAGACGGAGAGAAACGCAGAGTAAAAAAGGCATTCTAACCACAAGGAATTCTTTGTGTTCTTAGTGCCTCCTTTGTGACCATTGTGGTTAAATAAAAATAGTTCTCGGCGAACCTCCCTGTCTCCCTGTCTCTCCGGTAAAAAAAATCGTACATTTCCCAATGGCAACATCCAAACCACTTATCTCCACATCTTTCAGTTATGAAACCCTGGAAGAAAAATTAGATATCAAACCACAGGGTGCCGACCTGCAAATTGGCATACCCAAAGAGATCGCTTTCCAGGAAAATCGTATTGCGCTTACGCCTGATGCAGTGGGTGTGCTCGTTAGCAACGGACATAGCGTAATGCTTGAACACAACGCCGGCGAGGGCAGCAATTTTCCCGATAAAGAATATTCAGAAGCCGGCGCTAAGATCACTTATGAAAGGACAGAAGTATTTAAATGCCCCATCCTCATCAAGAGTGCGCCGGTAGTTGAGGCCGATCTTCCATTACTGGAACTGAACCAGGTTATCATTTCTCCCATTCATTATTCGGCGCTCAAAGCAAATATTGTTGAAAAGATGATGGAGAAAAAGATCACTGCATTGAGTTTTGAAAATCTGAAAGATGGCAGTGGCAATTATCCCATCGTTCGCAGCATGAGTGAAATTGCTGGCGGCGCTTTAATGCTCATAGCCGGGCAATACCTCAGCAGTTTTAATAAAGGGAAGGGTGTGTTATTAGGAAGTATCAGTGGCATCCCTCCAACAAAAGTGGTGATCGTAGGTGCAGGTATTGTGGGTGAAGTAGCAACACGCAATGCATTGGCATTAGGCGCTTCGGTAAAAGTGTTTGATAATAATGTGTACAGGTTAAAGCAACTGCAGAATAATCTCGGACAAAGAGTATGGACAAGTGTGTTAGAACCCAAGATACTTTCCAAACAACTCAAGACATGCGAAGTAGCGATAGGTGCATTGAGCAATGAATATGGAAGAGCACCCGTAGTGGTAACCGAAGAAATGGTAGCAGCCATGCGCCCCGGCAGTATCATCATTGATGTGGCGATAGACCGCGGCGGATGTTTTGAAACAAGTGAACTCACCAGCCATGAAAATCCTACTTTCCTAAAACATGAAGTGATACATTATTGTGTGCCCAATATCCCCAGTGGTTTTGCGCGAACCGCCAGCCAGGCCATCAGCAATGTACTCATGCCATTATTATTGGAAATAAGCGATGAGGGCGGCCTCGAAGAAATGGTCTGGCATAATTTCAATCTCCGCGAAGGTATCTATATGTTCAAGGGCGCACTCACAGATTTTTATATCAGCCAGAAATTTGATCTGAAGTTTACGGATTTGAATTTGCTGATAGCGAGTAGGAGGTGAGCCGGTTACTGGTTGCCGGTTTTAAAACAGTAACTGTGAAAGAAATTCTAATTGGATTGTTTTTTTTAAAAGTATTAAAATGAATTTTAAAGAAAAGATCATTGAAGTAGAAGAATGTACTTCTAATGAGCAAAAAAGAAGTATTCATTTTAAATCTTTAAAAAATTTTATATTTTATTAAGATAGTATTAAAAAAGAAAAAATAAAAGTAACTACACTATAAGAAGAATATTTTAAATTACTTGAGGAGAAAGAATATTCTTTGACACAAGAAGAGAGTTTGGCAGCTGGAGAAATATTTATTAATCAACTTGGACTGCGATACTATCGTAGATATTTAGGATTTTCAAGTGTGTTATCAATTGGATTTTTTATATTATTTATAGTTATACCTAATTTTCTTTGTTGGTATTTTTTCCATTCATTTATCACAAGTTCAATTTTACTGCTTTTAACCATATCTTTTCTTTTAAACTATTTATTAAAATTTTATAAAAGAAAGATATATGGATTACGCTATTAACGTTATGTAGTAAATATATTGGTGGAATTGTTTGAATACGATTACTAGATTTCGATAAACACGATTTGCGAGTATAAAGTAATCCTGTCCATCCTGTAATCCCTTAATCGTGTTCAAGACAGGGCAGCAGATTTTTAGAATCTCCAAACCAACATCATCTCGTTAAGATTTCTCACCCCTGCCAACAAATTTCGATAAAAAGATATGATGCCGTTAGCAGGGGGTTCGAAATGACGGAGCCTAATCCTTCTATCCCCGTCCGAATGGCTTGGCCGGGCAGGTTCTAATCCTACGAATCTTAATCCGTATCCTTGAGTATCGCTTCCCCCTTCGTCAACCACGACAAGCTAAACGCCAACAACGTAACTGTTTCCAAATAAAAAGTTGGATGGTATTTATTCAGTGCCTCTTTAAAAAATAATGTGAACACGAGAATAGATACAATGGAAACAAGCATCACACAACCGCATATTTTATAAATGATATTTCTCTTCAATTTTCTGGGAGTAGGTTCGCCGCTGGTTTTGGTGAAAAGGAACAATGACATATAAGAAAGTGTTACAAAAAAACAGGCGGCGAAAGTGTAATGTATGATACTCGTTGTTTTGCTGCTGCTGGTGGTAATAACATAACAGGAAGAAGAGAGGTCATTTATGCTGGTAGGAAAAAACACCACTCCCAAAGCAAACACGCATGCCAGTAAACTTGAGACCCTGTCGGCTTTATCATATCCTTTGTAAGAGAATAAGAACAAGGAGAATGCACAAAGCGTTCCGGTAAAATAGCTTCCCATTTTGGTGTAATAGTAATCGCTTATGGAAGCCTGTCGTTCAGGGCAGAGGTTAAATATCAATGGCACAAGCAATAACACAATGGGCAATAAAAGGCCCAATGCGCCAATTGTCTTGCGAATAGCCAAAAAGGAGATCAGCAATGGATCAGTGGGTTGATTTGTTGTATTCATGAGGGTTGATTGAGGGGATGCAAGTCTTAAATATACAAAAGTAGTTACAGGTTACTGGTTGCTAGTTGCCGGTTTAAAACCAGTAACCAGTAACCAGTAACCGGCTTCCGGCTGGCTTCATTCCGGCCTGATTGTATAGTCATCAAACGCTCATCAAAGGCTCATCGAACGCTCATGAGACGCTCATCAAACGCTCAGGGAAGGCTGTTTGCTGCACCAAACATGCTTCCCCGTATATGCTTTCTGTATGGTTTCTGTATGGTTCCTGTAAGCTCCCTGTATCCATTCCGTAGTCACCTAGGTGTCACGAAGGTGTCACGGTGTATTCATCCCGTAAGCTGGGTGTATCCATTTTGTAAGCTGGGCAGTATGTGGACGCCCCTGTACAAGTACAGTGATAACGTAGAGATTTCTCACCCCTGCTATCAAAATTGAGTAAAATAACATGAGATCGTTAGCAGAGGTTCCCCGCACTTGCGGGGCAGGCGAAATGACGGAGCCTAATCCTTCAATCCCGATCCGTATGCCCGCCTGAATGACGCAGTCAGGCAGCGCTTGGGGCGGGTTAAAATCCTATGAATCCTAGTTCCAACTTCTTTTCACAAAAACTATACTCATTCACATCATTACTGCTCACAATAACGATCTTATTGCTGCAATACTCTTTAATGAGGCGATGGTATAATTCAAAACCCGTGCTGTCTAAGTTGCTGCAGGGTTCATCTAATAATAGAACAGGGGCATCAGAAAAAAATGCCTGCGCCAGTTGTACGCGCTGCTTCATGCCACTGCTGTAATAACGAATTTGTTTGTTAGCGGCAGTTGCCAGTCCAACATTTTCAATCACCTGTTCAATACTAATGCCTGCTATCAATGGCTTAAAAGAAAAATGAAAGTTGAGGAATTCTGTTGCGCTCATTTCTTCTATCAATTCCAAATAAGGTGCAGTAAGGGAAATATATTGATAGATTTCTTCGGGAGGAGCAGATTGTTGATTTGATAAAACCAGTTCAGCGTTGCCTTCACTCGGCATAATAGCTCCCGCAATGGTTTGTAATAAAGTG
>CAISDV010000159.1 GCA_903884185.1 uncultured Chitinophagaceae bacterium
GAACTGATCGGTATTGCCAATAAAGAATTTGCCTGGTGCGATGCTGAAATGCTGAAAGCTTCGCGCGAAATGGGTTTTGGCGATAATTGGAAAGCTGCACTCGAAAAAGTAAAGAACACTTATGTACCAGAAGGCAAGCAGCCTGAAATGATACTTGGGTTATACAATGAGTCTGTGGACTTTATTAAACAACATGATCTGGTGACCATTCCGCCAATGGCAGAAGAGACATGGAGGATGACCATGATGTCGCCTCAGCAGCAATTGGTAAGCCCATTCTTTTTAGGTGGAGAAACTTTACTTATTGCTTACCCCACTCCTGCCATGGATGATGATGCCAAGATGATGAGCATGCGTGGCAATAATCCGCATTTCTCAAGAGCCACTGTTCACCATGAATTAATTGCAGGGCATGGGTTGCAGCAGTTCATGAATAGCAGGTATAAACCTTACAGGCATTACTCCACGCCATTTTGGACAGAAGGCTGGTCCTTATACTGGGAATTTATTTTGTGGGATATGAATTTCCCTAAATCACCTGAAGACCGCATTGGCATGCTGTTCTGGAGAATGCACCGATGTGCAAGAATCATCTTCTCACTTAATTATCATCTTGGTAACTGGACACCACAGCAGTGTATTGATTTTTTAGTTGACCGTGTAGGGCATGAAAGGGCAAATGCTGAAGGGGAAGTGAGGCGTTCATTTACGGGTGGCTACGGGCCGTTGTATCAACTGGCATATATGACTGGGGCATTTCAGTTTTATGCATTGAAGAAAGAATTGGTTGACAGTAAAAAAATGACCTACAAAGAATTTCATGATGCAATACTCAAAGAAAACAATATCCCTATTGAAATGGTACGCGCTATACTGACAGGGGAAAAATTGAAAAGAGATTTTGTAACGAGTTGGAGGTTTTATGATAGATGATGTAATAACAAAAATTAGAGAAAATTGGCTTCTTGCTTCAGAAGAATTTGCGTTTAAAATATTAACGCCATATCAAATACTTATTGATGATAAGGAAAGAAATGTTTTTGCTTTCTTACCTGACTATGGATCGGATAATGGCATGGTGATTGAGTTAATTTATCCGCCAGAATTTAATACCGACAAAGAAATTATTGAATGGTCTAGAAAGAATGGGTGCTTCTTCAGTTTTATCAACGCTGAAAGTTATTCTGAATATGAAAAGGCTTTATTTGGAGAAACATTAAAAGATTGGAAATTACCGCCAAAACCACCTCGATTTTCTAAAGCCGCAAAACGAATAAAAACTACAAGTGTGCGACGCAAGAAAAGCCCATAGCAGCCATAATGCCTGTTCAATAAGCCTCAATAATTTTTCTATAGTAACATGATATAGATAAGATTTCTCACCCATCGTCATCTCGAACGAAGTGAGAGATTTTTTGTGGGTGGGGTTCGAAATGACGCATCTAATTATAATTTCATCAATGCGTACCCCTTCATCTGGTGCGTAGTGATAGCTGTTAAAGCCGAGAGCGAGACTTTTACTTCTGGTGATAATGCTGATGCATCGATCTTTCGCTTAGCCATTGTTTGCCCGCATATAAATATTTCAACGCCTGCATCATGCAGCGCTTTCACCAATGGCAGGTTGGGATTGCCTTTGCTGGTCTTGTATTGTTTTTGATATAACTCATCGTTCACCAGTGCAAATGCGGCGGAGTTATGCACCACCACGGCTACATGCAGTTTGGAAGGGGGTACGCCACCCAGTATATGCAGATTCACTAACCTGGCAACCACATCCAATGATTCATTCACTGAATCGGGAGACGGTGCCTGTTCTGTAATATCTATAACCAATTTATAATCCAGTTTGGGATCGGGCTTCTCTACTGCGTTTGGCACTTCATATACATACCCGTATGATTTGATCAGCGGGTTTACTTTGTTTTGTGCTGAAAGAGTTAAAATGGAAATGCTTGTAACAAAAAGTAAGGATAGTTTTCTCATGAGTGATGGGTATAATTAATAGATCAGGTTGTATGTTCGAATGCTAACTTTTTTGCGGGATATTTTTCCGCGTACTGGTATACCAGTTGCCGAATATAAGCGTTCTCCGTTTGCAATTCAATATGGCTTTTCAATTCAATAATAGAATCGGCGGTACTGGAATCAGGCAACTCTCCCATTCCTGTAAACCTTCCCTTTTCCACCAAAACACAGGAACGAATATTATTTCCGCCATCTTCCACTATCGCAAAACTGGGAAGCATTTCTTTTAAATAGTGAAGCGCTTTTTCAACACGCTTATTATATTTCGCAGCAGTCTCCTTGCGTGTTTCAGCCAATGACGGGCCAGGAGAATTGTCGATAAAACATAACCTCGGACAAAGATCAAACTGTTTCACTATGCTTTTCAGCATTTGCCTTCCCTCTTCCATAATATGAAAAGTGTATAAGGCCTGGAGTTGTTTTTTCTTGTTATCAATACCCAGCCTGTAGAAACCTTTACTGTCCTCAAACAAGTATAATGCATACACATGTTCAAAATGCTTCTGGCTTTTGTTATACTGCGGCCATAGCCTGCGTATCTCTATACTTTCACGGATAGCCGCCATCAGTTCTGTTCCGCAAACCTGGTAAGTGATATCATAAATATGCCGCAGGAATTCCTGTTTCTGTTTTGTTAGTTTGTTATTGGAGAAATGGCTGGTGATCCTTTTCTTCAATGATTTAGCCTTGCCTATATAGATCACTTTACCAGCCTTATCATGAAAATAATAGACACCCGGTAAAAAAGGCAAGCCCTTTAATTTGGCTGAGGGCAAATTCGGTGGCATCCATTGTTGTCCGGTATGCCGCTTCATCATCTTTTCCAGCTCACCGGTCTTATCGTTATCCACCAGCATTTGAAACAGCTGTGCAGTGGCAAGTGCATCCCCTGCCGCCCGGTGCCTGTCGCTAATGGGTATTTCCAGCTCCCTGCAAACAGTCCCCAATCCATACTTGGGAAGCCCGGGGAATATCTTTCTTGCCAGTCGTATGGTGCAGAGTTTGGAGACATCGAGATCATATCCGGCATCCAGCAGATGATGCTTGACAAATGAGTAATCAAAATTCACGTTATGTGCTACAAATACCCTGTCTTTCAGTAAGTTGAATATGTTTGGGGCAACCAGTTTGAATACAGGTGCCGAAGCCACCATCTCATTGGTAATACCCGTAAGTGCCTGAACATAACGGTCTATCGGAGATTCGGGATTTACCAGGGTCTCATATTTTCCCTCCACCTCACGCCCATTATGAAGCACAATGGCTATTTCGGTAATGCCATTGGCGGAGGCATAGCCACCCGTAGTCTCTATATCAACGATCGCAAACATGAATAATTGGCAATTTAGCCCAGTCTATGGGGGAATGAGACTGTGTGGAAAAACAATTTGTTAATTTCATTATGATTTGTAACTTGTGGGTATCCCAAAGGCTATTTCACTGCTTGGCCAATTGACAAACGACGATCCGCACTCTTCTTCATCCTTAGATCCTACGAAAAACTATTCGGCAACGTTATTGTTTATCTGAAAATGTTTTGCAATGGAAAACTCTCAGTTCCACGTTAACGAAGGCGTACGTAATGTAATTATTGTTGTAGTACTCTTCGGGGTGATCGCATTGATCTCTTACCTGCAATGGAGTGGCAAGTTAGGGTAGCAGATTCGAGATACGTGATATATGATTCGTGATGCGGGATAGAACATCCTGCTTATAAATCATATTTTCATACCTCGAATTCTACATCCAGTATCTCGCATCCCGTATCACGAATCTCGAATCACGTATCCCCCATCCCCATCGATTCCTTATTTTTGCACACTTTCAAGCTACAGCAAAAATGGAATTAAGCAAGAACTATATCCCTACTGAAACAGAAGCCAAATGGTATGCTCATTGGATGAGCAAAGGTTATTTTAAAAGTACTCCTAACCAGCAACCCGCTTTTACCGTGGTCATTCCCCCGCCAAATGTTACGGGTGTATTGCACATGGGACATACACTGAATGAAACAGTGCAGGATATTCTTGTGCGCAAAGCGCGAATGAGCGGCTTTAATGCCTGTTGGGTTCCCGGCAGCGATCATGCTTCTATTGCTACTGAGTCTAAAGTGGTGCAGATGCTGAAAGAGAAAGGGATTGACAAGAACACACTCTCGCGAGAGAAATTTCTTGAGTATGCTTTTGAATGGAAAGAAAAATATGGTAACATCATTTATGGCCAGATAAAAAAGTTAGGCTGCAGTGTGGACTGGGACAGGGTAACATTTACCATGGATGATCATTACTACAAAGCAGTTATTAAAGTATTTGTTGACCTGTACAAAAAAGGATTAGTTTACCGCGGTGCAAGAATGATCAATTGGGACCCGGCAGCAAAAACTGCATTGAGTGATGAAGAAGTTGAGTATAAAGAACTCCAGGGCAAGTTGTATTATGTAAAATATATGCTTGTTAACGATCCCGCATCCCCTATCCCGCATCCCGACCACATCGTCATTGCAACACAACGACCTGAAACAATCATGGGCGATACAGCAGTATGTGTTAACCCAAAAGATGAACGTTATACTTTCCTCAAAGGCAAACAGGTGATCGTGCCATTAGTGAACAGGAAAGTGGATATTATTTTTGATGAGTATGTTGATAAGGAATTTGGTACCGGCGCTTTGAAAGTAACGCCTGCACATGATATCAATGATTATAACCTTGGATTGAAATATAATCTTCCCATCATTGATACTTTAAATGAGGATGGAACCATCAGTGCAGCAGCGCAGGTATTTGTTGGGCTCGACAGGTTTGTGGCCAGGAAGAAAGCCGTTGAACAATTAAAGGCTGAAGGTTTACTGGTAAAGGAAGAAGAATATACTACACGCATTGGTTTATCACAACGCAGCAATGCTATTGTTGAACCACGTATCTCCACACAATGGTTTGTGAAGATGAAAGAAATGGCTGAACCTGCACTGAAGGCGGTATTGGATGGTGATGTAAAGATTCACCCGGGAGAGAAATTCCTCGCCACCTATAAATACTGGATGGAGAATGTAAGGGACTGGTGTATCAGCCGGCAGTTATGGTGGGGACAACAAATACCCGCCTGGTATGATAAAGAAGGCAATTTATTTGTAGCAGAAAATAAAGAGGGGGCTTTGAAATTGTCGAAGTCGGCAGACCTGGTACAAGATGAAGATGTATTGGATACCTGGTTCTCCTCCTGGATATGGCCGATGGAAGTATTTCATGGGATATCTAAACCCGGCAATGAAGACATCAATTATTATTACCCTGGTTCAGTACTTGTAACCGGACAGGATATTATTTTCTTTTGGGTGGCAAGGATGGTTATGGCAGGAATGGAATACATGCACGAGAAACCATTCAGCGATGTCTATTTTACAGGGATGGTTCGTGATAAACAGGGCCGCAAGATGAGTAAGAGCCTTGGCAATAGCCCGGATCTTTTGGAGCTCATTGAAAAATATGGCGCTGATGCAGTTCGTTTTGGTATACTCATCTCCTCTCCTGCAGGTAATGATCTTTTGTTTGATGAAAGTGCGCTTGAGCAGGGAAGGAATTTCAATAATAAGTTGTGGAATGCATTGAAGCTGGTAAAGGGCTGGGAGAACAGAACAGGCAATGTTCCTTCAAATAATCAATTCGCCATTGACTGGTTTGAGAACAGGTTGAATGAAGTGGGTATGGAAGTTGATGGATTACTAAAACAGTTCCGTCTCAGCGAAGCATTGAAGAATATCTATTCATTGATATGGGATGATTTCTGCAGTTGGTACCTGGAATGGGTAAAACCCGGATTTGAACAACCCATTGATGAAGTTACTTATCTCAAAACCATTTCATTCTTTGAAAAATTAGTTCACCTGTTGCATCCATTCATGCCATTTATTACAGAAGAAATTTATCATCTTCTTGGCGAAAAAACAGACGACCTTTGTGTAAAGCAGTACAGTGTTGCGGGAAAGATCAATTCATCAATCCTTTCAGAAGGGCAATTATTGAAACAGGTGATCACGGCAATTCGTGATGCAAGAAATAAGAACCAGATAAAACCAAAAGAAGAGATCATTCTTCACTTGCAGTCGAATGCACCAAAAGTGTATGAAGCCATCAATCATATCCTTGCCAAACAGGTAAATGCAAAACAGATCAATATCACCAAAGAACCTGTTGCCAATACCATTGTACTGGCTGTAGAGAAGGACAAGTTTTATATTGAAGCAGAGAAACAACTGAATACAGGCATACTGAAAGACGACCTTCTCAAAGACCTGGAACATCAAAAAGGGTTTCTTCAATCTGTACAAAAAAAACTCAGCAATGAGCGCTTTGTACAGAATGCAAAGCCCGAAGTAATAGCTTTAGAGAAAAAGAAACAAGCTGATGCTGAAGCAAGGATAAAAACCATTGAAGAATCTTTGGCAAGCCTATAACCAATTTATGAAAAAAATATATCTTATTGTAAGCTTGCTATTATTGGCAAGTGTTAGCAGCTACTCTCAAAATTGGGATATAGACCTCCTGAAAAATATCAATGCACAAAACCCGGGTGCCCCTTCTGCCTGGAAGGAACTGAGCAATTCATCTTATATGTTCGAGGTTAGCATACCCGTAGGTGCATGGCTGATCAGTAAAATGGGGCATGATAAAAAATTAGAGAAAAGATCGTACGAAATAGCAGGCAGCCTTATTATCAACGCTATTGCAGCAGAAGGATTAAAGACACTTATCCATCGTGAAAGGCCTTATCAAAAATATCCATTAGTTGTTCATGCTTATGATAACTCTGAAAAGGACAATTCATTTCCATCAGGCCATACTTCCTTTGCCTTTGCTACAGCCACTTCCCTTTCCATACAATTCAAAAAATGGTGGGTGGTAGTTCCGGCCTATGCATGGGCAGCGAGTGTGGGCTATTCAAGATTATACCTGGGCGAACATTATCCAACAGATGTATTAGCCGGTGCCGTGGTAGGTGCCGGTAGTGCGTGGCTCAGTCACTGGATCAATAAAAAATATTTCTCAAAATCAAAGAAATGACTTCCACGGTTAATATAAGAACAGGCATATCAGCAGATATTCCATTTATACAAGGAGTTGCTGTAGGCACCTGGCCGGCCACCTATGGAAAGATCCTGAAGGAAGATCAGTTAGATTATATGCTTGGGTTGTTTTACAGTGAATCCGCTTTGCAGGAGCAAATGAATAACGGTCATACCTTCCTTATTGCCGAAGCCGGTGATAATGCCATAGGCTTTGCCTCGTTCAATTTGATCGATACAGCTGTCTATAAATTGCAGAAACTATACCTTCTTCCAGTTGCACAGGGTACAGGCGCCGGAAAGTTATTATTGAATGAAGTGATCGAAAGAATTAAAGCAAAAGGCTGTAAGAAACTGCACCTGAATGTCAATCGTTACAATAACGCAAAAGGATTCTATGAAAAGATGGGATTTGCCGTTATAAGTGAGGAAGATATCGCTATTGGAAATGGATATTTTATGAATGATTTTGTGATGGAACTACCGCTTTAAAGCGCTGTTTAAGCCTTATTATAGAAAAGAAATCCACTTCTCCCCAATATCTCAATATTAATTACTTTATTACAAAAGAGTATCTTAATTTCGCCGCCGAAAATAAACTTATAAAATGTCTACACTTGCCAAATCTATTGACTTCAGCCTTCCTTATAAAGTAGCTGATATTAGCCTTGCCACATGGGGCCGTAAAGAGATCCGTCTTGCCGAAGCAGAAATGCCGGGTTTAATGTCTATACGTGCTGAATACAGCGCTTCCCAACCTTTAAAAGGTGCAAGGATAGCGGGTTGCCTGCATATGA
>CAISDV010000160.1 GCA_903884185.1 uncultured Chitinophagaceae bacterium
AGGGCTACCGGATGAGTTTAGTACATCATACATCCGACATCGTACATCTTACATTAAAACTCATTTCTTCTTCACCCTCGGCTCTCTCTTCTTCGTAAAAGTATCATCAAAAAAACACTGCATACCGCGCCGGTTGCCGCAACTGCCTTTTTCTTTTATGGTGATCTCATTATCACTAAAAGTAAAGTCAACTGCGCATGGATCGCCGCTTTCTGTATAAACCGCTGTGGTGGCATTCTTGAATTTCATTTCGCCTTTCAACTCGCCTGTGCAGGCGCCGTCATTTTTTTCAAAGTGGATGAAGAATAAATAAGTGTTGGGGTTCTTCCCATCGCGCAGCGAAATATAATTCTTCTTATCGTGCTCATAATTCCCGCTGAATTTGTTCTTTCTTGGGAAAGTATCTATCGGGTTGATCACGCTTGTTTTTTTGGGGTCCTCATTCCCATCATTGATCACAACCATAAAATTACCTGCACTATTATACGACCATCCCACCCGACTAAACATCAGTTGTTTATCGGCGTTCATTTTTTCTTTGCTGATCAGAAAAGTAGGTTCCCTGTTGATGGAAATAAAATGAGAATAATCATCTTCATTCTGGTTCTCCAATAATTCTTTTGCAGCAAGGCATTTGTTCTTTTTATCCAGCACAAACACTCCCAGCTTTGTTTTTTTACGATGAGTGAATGTGGCAAGCAGGTACAGCTCTTTTGTTTTCTGAATTTTACCAACAGGATAAATGACCAGGTCCTTTTCGTTGCGCTGTATCTTATTCACCATGCTGTCGGGGATGAACTGGGTAAGGATCTCGTATCCGATCTCAGTGCTGTCGGCTACTTTGGTGATATTGGTATCCGCAACAGTATATGGAGGCGTGAGCAATGGAAACGCATCAATAAAATCGGCCACTGTTACAGTATCCGTACCCTTCAGGCTCGGCTTCTTGCTTTTGCAGGAAACGATCATAATGAGGAGCAGGCAGGCCAACCATTTTTTCATGCGCCAAATATTTTATTAAAAGTAACTCTTCCCGTGTTAGTTTTATGTGCCGGAAGCCGGAATGAAGATAAGCAACCAAAATTGAGTTTACAAAGATACCATAGCGACAATTCCCTGAGCGAAGTACATGAAAGTGTAGATACATCCGCGCCCCGCAAGGGCTGGCGCAGGATACTGGCATATATGGGGCCCGCTTACCTGGTGAGTGTGGGTTATATGGATCCGGGTAACTGGGCCACCGATCTGCAGGGTGGGGCAAAATTTGGTTACCAGTTGATCTGGGTATTGCTGATGAGTAACCTGATGGCGTTGCTTCTGCAAAGCCTGAGTGCAAGGTTGGGTATTGTGCGCAGGCGCGACCTGGCGCAGGCAAACCGCGAAGCATATCCGCCTGTTGTAAATTTCTGTTTGTATTTATTGGCTGAGCTGGCCATTGCAGCTTGCGACCTGGCAGAAGTGTTGGGTATGGCACTGGGTATACATTTATTAACCGGATTGCCATTGGTTTGGGGAGTAGGCATTACAGTATTAGATACGCTTTTATTATTGTGGCTGCAGAACTATGGTATAAGAAAACTCGAAGCTTTTATTATTGCATTGGTTGCAGTGATAGGTATTTCATTTTTAATCGAAATATTTTTAGCGAAGCCTGCATTGGGAGAAGTAGTAAAAGGTTTTGTTCCGTCCTTCTTAAATAGCGATGCTTTATATATTGCTGTGGGAATTATTGGCGCCACAGTGATGCCGCATAATTTATACCTGCATTCGGCGCTGGTGCAGACAAGAAAAATAAAACCCGATCGGGATGGAATTAAGCGTGCTATCAAATACAATAATATCGACAGCACCATTGCATTGAACGCCGCGTTCTTTGTCAATGCTGCTATCTTAATATTAGCTGCTTCTGTTTTTTTTAGTTCGGGGCATTCATCTGTTGCAAGAATTGAAGATGCACATGAGTTATTAAAACCATTGCTGGGAAGCAAGTTTGCGCCATTGCTTTTTGCCATTGCCCTGATAGCTGCCGGACAAAGCAGCACCATTACCGGAACAATGGCCGGACAAATTGTAATGGAAGGATATTTGAGAATACGTATCAATCCATGGTTGAGAAGATTGATCACGCGGTTGATAGCGATCATTCCGGCTGTTATTACTATTTTAATTTGGGGCGATGATAAGATAGATGCCTTACTGGTGCTAAGCCAGGTATTGTTAAGTGTGCAATTGGGTTTTGCAATGATCCCATTGATACATTTTGTAAGTGATAAACAGACGATGGGAGAGTTTGCCATCAAACCCCTGACAAAAATTGTATCATGGCTTGTTGCGGGCATATTGGTGTACCTGAATGTTCAGATGGTGGTGCAACAATCGTTACTGGTCTTTGAACATGATGGCAATCTTGTTTGGAAATTTATCATCATTATTGCTGCGATCATTTTTTCATGGTTGTTTCTTACCATGACCTTCCTGCCATTGATCCGCAGCAGGCATAAAAAACAAAGTGCACGTGTTCATGGAGAGATACCTTCCCTTCAAAACCTTTCTGTTCAGCCCTCACAAATGATCGCTGTTGCATTGGATTTTAGTTTGAAGGATGAAAAGATCATTGCACATGCCATTGGACAGGGGAAGAAAGAAGCCAGTTATGTGTTATTGCATATTGTAGAAAGTGTGTCTGCCAAATTTTTGGGTGAACAAAGTGATGATGATGAAACGCGGATCGACAGGCAACGCCTGGAAACTTATTCTCAACAATTACAAGGCCTGGGTTACAAAGTGCAGGTACAACTCGGTTACCAGAACAGGGTAAAAGGCATTGTAAAGATCGTAAAGGAATCTAACGCTGATATGCTTGTCATGGGTGCTCATCGCCATTCCGGGCTTAAAGATTATCTATTCGGTGAAACCATTGAAGCGGTGAGGCATGAGTTGAATATACCGGTGCTGATTGTGAATGTGTAGGTTTTACGATTTTAGAATTACGATTTACGATTTGCGATCACTTTTTCAAATACCATGATTAAGAAAAAAATTAGATGTTATACAGTACTTGGAAATGTATATCCAGGTATATCAAACTATCCTGTTTATTGTGTAGTATATGAAGGATGGTCTAATTTTTCGTTTGCAACATGTATTCAATGTGGTGAATTATTTGTAATTGATTGGGAGAATCCTAAAACAGAAGGGAAATCTATTACAGAAATAGCAAGCTCAAGTTGTTGCCCTACTTGTAATTCTTTCTTAAGGGATACTTTAAAAGAGTATCCCTTAACGCTTAACATACAGGCATCCGATAAGAACAGCAATATTGCAACGGTAACATTTAAAATAGAAAAACCTTCCAGCCCGCAACCTGCTGCTGCACTGAATTCCGGCGCTATCCCACCCATCACTGCATCAGACCAGCCTGTGTTCCATGCAGTACTGATCGCATGCAGCAATTACGGTGGTGGTAAATGGCCACAATTACCCACAACCATATCTGAGGCAAAAGCATTTAAAAATATACTGAATACCAGTTATGGGTTTGATACAGCCAATATCCTTGAACTCTACGACAGGGGATATGTTGATATTCTTTCCGGATTGAGTTCCAAACTTCAATCATTAAAAGACAATGATAACCTGGTAATATTTTTTGCCGGCCATGGAACATACAGGCAGGCAGGTAATGAACTCATCGGTTACTGGGTTCCACTGAATGCCAATGCACCTGATATTGATTATATCTCTAATAAAAAATTAGATGAATTGATCGCAGGTACCAAAGTGAAACATATATTGATGTTATCCGATGCCTGTTACAGCGCCGCCATGCGCGGAGAAAATGAGATCAAGACACCTTCCAAATATGAATACCAGTTAAGAAGCCGGCAGGTGCTTACCGGCGGCGGACTTGAAAAAGTGCCGGGTGAAAGTGTATTTGTAAAAATGGTATCAAAAGCGCTATCTATCAATACAGACACTTATATTTCTGCCAGTAGTTTGTATAACCTGATCTATAATGGTGTAAGAAAAGAAGCTGACACAGAACCTAAGTTGTTTGATTTTGGTAAGGATGGGAATGAGGGAGGGCAGTTTTATTTTATCAGGAAAAAAGGGTAGAGATATTTACGATTTGGGATATACGATTTACGATTTGTTTAAATTGCATGATACGCAGATCCGTAATACTCGCACTTTCTACCAGTATTCGCATAAGCCGCCTCTTTTTGTTCGGTCCGCCTTGGCGGATTGGAAAAATGCGAAGCATATTTTTCCAAAGAACAAAAAGCAGTCCGCCTAGGCGGATGCGAATACGAGGCCACCCGGCCCGAGGGAAAAAATCGCAGATAGGAGCGCTGGATTTGAAATTTACGATCTACGATTTTAGATGTATAGATTACGTTACCACATCGTACATCTAAAATCGTACATCTTACATATGATTAGTCGCCAGTATATTTCTTATACAACTTTTCCCAGCCTTTTATTCCTCCAAGCACGTAAAAAAAAATTAGTGCAACGTTGAACATAGGCGCTGGAATGGATACTGGCCGTGCCATTGACCTGCATTTCATTTTCTTCAGCATATAACCCATCATTGGAATGATCACGCTTCCCTTTTTATCAATATAACCGTCATTGATCAATCCAAGAAAAACCTGCTCGAACTTCTGCATATCCAGTGCAGACCGGTATTCACAGATCGCATCCAATACTTCAGCAGAATTATTATAAGCAATATGTTTTGCGCCTTTGGGAACGGTAATAGTATCACCCGCTCTTCCAATGATCTCTTTTCCTTCCACTACAATGCGTATTTCACCACTTTGAATATGAAATATCTCATCCTGGTTCAGGTGTATGTGTTCTAATGGCACATAACCTTTAGGCTGTACTATCCAGTGCATTTTATAAGATTCATCAGTCAAAGAAATACAACGGAATGATTCTTTTGAAATGGGGTTGATGTGTATGTCATAAATATTAATGGCCATGAATTATTTTTAAAAGAGTTATGAATGAAAGGGTTATTTTAATACCTGCAATAATGCGGGAAACAGCAAATTTGCCCATGCTGCATATTGAGTTCCTGAGGGATGTAATCCATCGCCTGCAATAAGAGAAGCATCATTTTTGGCAAGCCTGGATGCAGGTGTGATATCAGTATATGAAACCCGAAGAGCCAATGTTATTTGTTTATTGATATTATTGAACTGGTCTATCTGTTTCCTAATATTCGCCGAATCGGATGCGCCAAAAGGTGTTACACCATAATCGGGAATAGACAAAACAAATACATGTGAAATATTATTTCCTGCCAGTTGAATAGATGTCTGCAGCAACTGTGTAAAATTCTTCCGGTAAGCGCCGGTATCCAAATGCTGGTATTGGTCATTCACGCCAATGAGTAACGTAACAATATCGTATGGCCCTTTGGGATTTTTTAGGTTGATGGCATTGATCAGGTCATTGGTTGTCCACCCCGTTGTTGCAATATATTCCGGGTCGGTCATGTTTACTCCACCTGCTTTCAGTAAGGCTGTTGCCTGGGCAGGGTAGCGGAGGCTATTATCAACTGATTGCCCGATCGTATAAGAATCACCCAATGCCAGCCAGGTTTTGGCTGCGCCTGTAGGCACAGTAATATGGGTGCTATCGGCCACAGCAGTTGTACCGCTTTTAGTACAGCCTGCCGGGAGCAGGAATGCAATAATTACCGGTAACAATGAAAATAAGCTCATACTTCTCGGCATATCCCATATTTACGTAAAAAGAAGGCTTCCCGTTTTATTGGTTTTGAAAATTCCGTAAACCCCTACTTTTGCAACTGTTTTTAATACTCACACTAAACTAAGTTATTTATGGCGCAGAAAATTAAAGTGGCCAATCCTGTTGTTGAACTGGATGGTGATGAGATGACAAGGATCATCTGGAAATTCATCAAAGACAAACTGATCCTTCCTTACCTGGAAGTGGATATCAAATACTACGACCTGGGAGTGGAATACCGTGATGAGACCAACGACCAGGTAACGATAGATGCAGCCAACGCGATCAAACAATATGGTGTGGGTATTAAATGCGCCACCATCACTCCTGATGAAGGAAGGGTGGAAGAATTCAAGCTGAAACAAATGTGGAAGAGCCCAAATGGTACTATCCGCAATATTCTTGACGGAACTGTTTTCCGTGAACCCATCGTTTGTAAGAATGTTCCAAGGCTGGTTCCTAACTGGACAGCACCGATCTGTATTGGCCGCCATGCTTTTGGTGATCAATACCGTGCTACCGATTTTGTAACAAAAGGCAAAGGCAAACTGACCATTAAGTTTGAAGGGGAAGATGGTACCAAGCAGGAGTTTGAAGTATATAATTTTAAAGGTGATGGTGTTGCTTTAGCCATGTACAATACCGATGAAAGTATCACAGGCTTTGCAAGGGCATGTTTTAACCAGGCACTGATCAAAAAATGGCCGCTCTATCTATCCACCAAAAATACCATCCTTAAAAAATACGACGGTCGCTTCAAAGATATTTTTGAAGACATCTACCAGAATGAATTCAAAGCACAATATGATGCAGCAGGCATCACTTATGAGCATCGTTTGATAGATGATATGGTAGCGAGCGCATTAAAATGGAACGGAAACTTTGTATGGGCGTGTAAGAATTATGATGGTGATGTACAAAGTGATACAGTGGCACAGGGTTTTGGTAGTTTGGGATTGATGACCTCTACTCTTGTAACGCCTGATGGCAAAACAATGGAAGCAGAAGCTGCGCATGGAACTGTTACACGCCATTATCGTGAATACCAGAAAGGAAAACCCACTTCAACAAATCCTATCGCGTCAATATTTGCATGGACAAGAGGGTTGGAGTTCCGTGGTAAATTAGATAATAATACTGCACTGATCAATTTCTGCCACGCGCTCGAAGAAGTTTGCGTACAAACTGTTGAGAGTGGTAAAATGACAAAGGACCTTGCTGTATGTATCTATGGCAATAAAGTAAACCACGGTGAGCATTACCTCTACACCGAAGAATTCCTCGATGTGTTGGATACTAACCTGAAAGCAAAATTGGGATAATTATTTATAGCTGTGATGCTAACGTAATAAAAAAAAGTAAGTGGTTTTGGCCACTTACTTTTTTTACTTTATATACTCTATTTACTTATTACTTCATCTACTCATGACCTCCCCGATCACCTTCCCAATGCACCCACTCGGCATTTGAATATGAAGCAATGAGGCTACCGTTGCGGAAATATCAGTCATATAAACCTCCCTGCTAAGTGAACCGGGTTTAATACCCCAGCCATACCATACCAGTGGAATATGTGAATCATAAGGGTTCCATTCGCCATGGCTCATGCCTGTTTTACCGGCATCCATTACACCTGTTTTCATGATCACCTGCAGGTCGCCACTGCGAACAGCATTGTATCCATTGATCACCATCTCGCGGATCTTTTGAGGAACGGGCGCTTCAGCAGCATGTTTCTTATCTACCACTTGTAATACCATATCTTTTTTCAGCAGGTATTGGGTAAGCAATGTTTTGATATTGCCATCATTCAGTTTTGCTGAATCCAATACAGGGTGATTGAGATACACATCATGTTCCATCACCGCAGCAACCAGGTTGCCAATGTTGAATTGTGTTTTTAAATAACCATTCAGTTCTTTTTTAATATCACCATCATCCCATCTTCCCCCGGCAATATTATGTTTTTGTAAAAACTCAGGTACTTGTGCGCCTGCATGATCAGCAGTAAGGAAGACAGTGTATTGTCCCCTGCCAACTGTTTTATCCAGGTAATCAAAGAAGCTGCCTAATGTTTCATCCAGCCTGGCATAAGTATCCAGCAGCTCCCATGAATTGGGGCCAAATGCATGTCCAACATAATCAGTAGAAGAAAAACTCACCGCCAGGAAATCAGTGATATTGTTATTTCCCATGTGTTCTGAGGCAACAATTGTTTTGGCCAGTTCTCCCAGCATATTATTTCCATAAGGCGTGGTGAGTACTTTGCTGAAATCTTTGCCAATATATTTCGAAAGATCATAAGGCATCGTCAATGCATCTTTAGCAAAAGGCTTGGATTCATAAGTATTGTCATCTGAGTCGCAGTATTTCTCATACACTTCTTTGGCAAGTAAAGGGTTCCAGTTCTTTGCATAAAAAGAATCGGTTAATTTTTTGGAATTGAATTTCTGCATCCAATCTGGTAACTCCTTCATATAATAAGTGCTCGAAATAAAATTCCCTGATTTGCCATCATACCAATAAGCAGCATTGGCAGCATGTCCTGCGGGAAGTATGGCGCCGCGGTCTTTCATAGAGATACCGATCACCTTGCTGTGAAAATTAGTAGCGAGCCGCAGTTCATCTGTGATGGTGGTCACCAGTAAATTATTAGGGCTCATCTGCCCCGCATCAACAGTATTACTTCCAACACCCTGCACAGATTTATCATCTGTACAATAAACAGATTTTTGCAGATTATTATCCCACCAGTTATTACCCGTAATACCATGAATAGCGGGTACGCTTCCGGTATAAACACAGGTATGTCCGCATGCAGTAACTGTTGGCAGGTAAGGAACAAAAGTATTATCACATGAAAATCCCTCGCCCAATAATCTTTTAAAGCCACCTGTTGGTTTGTACATATCATAAAAACGGTAGAGATAATCCCAACGCATCTGGTCGATCACAATACCCACCACCAATTTTGGGCGTGCAATACCGGCAGGCGCAGTGACTTTTTTTTGCTGCGAATAACTGTTAAAAAAGCAGGTAATTGTAACGAGCACTAGGGCAATACGTTTCATGAAGTGATATTTCAACAAATGTAATGGTTGCAGCCACTTATACCATTAAAAATAGGCGAAGTAATAAACAGATAATTTGGCTTGTTCCTTAGCCTCTAAAACCGTACTTTTGCCGCAGTTTTTAAAGGGAATAACTATTTGATAATACTGCCCGGAAGTTTCATCTGAGAGACTCACTTAAGTGGGCGTAAGGTTTTTAAATCGTACATCTAAAATCGTACATCTAACATAAATACTATGGCAGACATTTTTGCAAAACTCTTAAAGAATTCCGGCCCTCTTGGCCAGCACAGGGAAAGGGCACATGGATATTTTGCTTTTCCAAAATTAGACGGAGAAATTGGGAGCCGTATGAAATTCCGTGGTAAAGACGTCATCGTCTGGAGCCTGAATAATTACCTGGGATTGGCCAATCACCCCGAAGTGCGTAAAGTGGATGGAGATGCTTCAGTACAATTTGGTTTGGCGGCACCTATGGGTGCAAGGATGATGAGTGGAAACAGCAATTACCATGAACAACTGGAAAGAGAATTGGCTGCGTTTGAAAGCAAGGAAGATGCTATACTGATGAACTATGGTTACCAGGGTATAATGAGTGCTATTGATGCATTGTGTGGAAGGCATGATGTGATCGTGTATGATGCCGAGAGCCATGCATGTATCATTGATGGATTGCGTTTGCATCCCGGCCACAGGTATGTATTCAAACACAATGATGTAGACGATTGTGATAAACAACTGGAACGCGCAACGGCATTAATAGAAAAACAGAAAACCGGTGGAATACTAGTGATCACAGAAGGTGTATTTGGAATGGCGGGCGACCAGGGCAAATTAAAAGAGATCGTTGAACTAAAAAAGAAATATGAGTTTCGTTTATTAGTAGATGATGCACATGGTTTTGGCACATTGGGAGAAACAGGTGCGGGGGCAGGAGAGGCACAGGGTTGCCAGGATGAAATAGATCTTTATTTTTCTACGTTTGCCAAATCTATGGCCAGCATCGGTGCATTTATGGCAGGCGATAAAGGCATCATTGATTTTATCAGGTACAATATCCGTTCTCAAATATTCGCAAAGAGTTTGCCTATGCCTTTTGTGGTAGGTAACCTGAAGCGCCTGGAACTTTTGAAAACAAGGCCTGAATTAAAAGAGAAACTTTGGAGCAATGCAATGAAACTGCAAAACGGGTTAAAAGAAAGAGGATTTGATATTGGTAAAACAGATACGCCGGTTACGCCTGTTTATATGAATGGTGGTTTGGAAGAAGCAACTGCCATGGTCATGGACCTGAGAGAGAACTATCATATATTTTGTTCTATCGTTGTATATCCTGTTATTCCAAAAGGGCATATCATTTACCGCCTGATCCCTACTGCCGGGCATACAGATGAAGATATTGAACTGACATTAAAAGCCTTCACCGAAACAAAAGCGAAGCTTGATGCCGGAGCGTATAAAGCAGAAGCAATACCTGATATGGCGGAGGTTGGGTAATGAATAAACCCCGAGGGTTTTTAAAACCCTCGGGGTTTGTAATTATAATTTAGCAATCAACTCCCTTCCCATTCTTACATAGTCCTGATTCTTTTGTTCAGTAGCCAACTTGATACATTTTTCAGCATCTGCTTTTGCACTTGTTTTATCGCCCAGGTCTCTTTCGATCTTTGCTTTTAGGATGAAGATAAAATAAGCCTGCGGATTAGCCTCTATTGCCTTTGTAGCATTAGCCAGTGCTTTGTTCAGGTCTTTATCCAGATCATAATAAAAGTTAGCAGCAGCAAAATAAGTGTTAGGCGCTACTTTATCTGCAGACAATGCTTTTTCTGCCTGCGCCCTTATCCTGTCACGAACATTAGTTGTGATAGGAATATGTACACTTGTATTACCCCAGGCTAAATTTAATTGACAACTTTCCGGTTTAATATCGCCAAAATCCATAGTGAAGGTTTCTACGCTTTCTTTTAGTTTATCAGCGGGTACTGTAAACCTGAAGATGTCATCTTTTTCTGTATACTCCGTTGCAGAGTTTTTGGAGTCCTTATTAAGTATGATGGTCCACTCTGTTTTACCGGGAATCGTGAAAATAGCATAACTGCCTGTATCCAAAGATTTACCCCCAAATGAAATAGGGTCACTGATCTTGATCTTAGTAGATGCATTAGCGCCAGTGCGCCATACTTTTCCAAGAGGGGCCAATTCACTGTTTTCTTTGAATAAAGCCCTGCCCTTGATATTGGGCCTTGAATAAATTAATTCGATCTTGCCCAACCCAAAATCCTGGGTAAGCGTTTGTGTAGAACTGGCAGCAGGCACCCTGATCTGGCCATTAGCCATGGCAGAAAATGCTACTGCGGTAAGCAATAATAATTTTTTCATACTTGGTTTGTTTTTGGTGTTGCAAACCTACATTAACAAGTTGTTACGGCAATGGGGAAAATAGGGTGGATTTTTTTAAACACAATGGACACAAAAAAGACACAATGTGCACAAAGGAGTGCCTTTGTGTTCTTAGTGCCTCCCTTGTGCCCCTTGTGTTTAAATAAAAATTAAAATTTGATCGTGACCTTCTTTTTGCCTTTGGCTTTTTTGTCAGTAACCGTCCATTTCGGGCCTTTTTTCACGGCATCAACGATCTGTTCATTGATATGGGTATCGGGCGATTTGAGAACTGCAATATCTTTTGGGCGCCCGGTTTCATCAAGGTTAAATTCAAGCTCTACATCGCCATGAAGGCTCACTGCACTTTCGGAGCCGGTCGATAATTTTCTAAAAACATAATTCTGGAAATTCTGCCAGCCGCCCAGGGGCATGAGCGTATCCATTTTTATGTCATCATTCAAAGAAGATCTTTTTTCTTTTTTTGAACCCAATGTAACCATCACCGTCTCAGATAAAGAAGGTTCATTTTCTTTCAGCACTACCTTGTTGTTGATACCGGAGTTCAATACTATTTGCTGGGTAGTATAACCTGTGGAAGAAATAACCACAGGAACAGAAGAAGTATCTGCAATGGGTAAAGAAAAATTTCCATTTGCATCAGCCATCAACTCTATGGCTTTATTATTGGTTAATTGTATGGATGCATAAGAAATGGGTTCGCCCAATTTATTTGTGATCTTTCCCTGGGCTATATTAGTAACAGGCATCACATTTGAAAGTGGTTGGGAAAGCACTTTCCCTTCAGATGAAATATTGAGAGTTGGTAATTGTTTCAGAAGCTCTGTTACTTTTTGGCCTTGTGTAGCGAGAGATTTAGTATTTGGGGGAGGTGGGGCGGCAGAATTATATGCAGCAAGATCTTTTGCAGTTCCATACCCGACTACAACCTTTGCAGTGTCTGCATCGTTTTTGCGCATAGCTCCAAAGGATCCCTTATTATCAACTGACTCCCTTGATGTTGCTTTCATGGCAGTAGCATTAAGCATAATCGTATCTGACATACTCTTTACCGCCGGAACATTTGCAAGGGCACTGTTTTCTTTTGCTGCCGGTGGTTCTGCTGCAGCATAAGTATCTGCGTTTTTAATAACAGCATGTTTGCTTTCAATTTTAGCAAGGGTAGCAGGAGATACTATTTTAGCTGAATCTTTTATCGGGGCAGTTAAAATGGCTTCATCTTTTTTCTGAGCAGGCTCATTTTTATTAACGGCAAGAGATTCCTGTTTTTGATTTCGATTTAGCAGGAGTATTGCTGTACCGCCTATTCCTGCCAATAGAATAACAGATGCTGCTATTCTCATCCATTGATTTGGCCTGGCTACCATAGGCACCACTTTAGCCTCTTCCTTATCGGCTAAGAGTTTTTTTTCGATCTCATCCAAATGCAGGTGAGAAACAGCCGGGTCGGCTTCACTAAATCCTTCAATGGCATCTGCCAGGAATGGGTCCTGCAAAGCAGCCCTTTCCAGCTCATGCATTTCTGCTGCGCTGAGTTTACCATGCAGGTATTTTTCAATATCCGCCAGCGAATAATTACTATGTGCGTTTTTATCAGCCATTCTGTTCCATGCAGATTTTTAAGTTACGTCTTCCATTTTGTACCAGGCTCCTGATCTTGTTCCAGTCGCTCCCGGTAATGACACCTATTTCATTATAACATTTGCTTTCGAGGTAGAAGAGTTTGATCACTTCCTTCTGTTCGGGCTGGAGCTTTGAAATACATTTCTCCAGTCGCTGCAGGTCCTTTTCCTTGTCCAGCACACTATCCAGATGCGAAAAGTCTTCCGTTTGCATAAGCCCGGGCTGAAATTCTACCATGATCGCCTTTTTTTCTTTGCGTAACTGCATTAGACAGTGATTTTTAGCGAGTACATAGAGCCAGCTTTTGAAATTATCTACCTGGTGCGCCTGCAACTTGGTTACCAGCTCCTGGTAGATATTCATCACGGCATCTTTCGATGATTCGGAATCTTTGAGGTATTTGAGGCATACTCCATAAACCAGGTCGGTATAGCGCAGGTAAAGCGTAGCCAGGGTGTTCTGGTCGCCTGACGACTGAAACGATTTCAGCAATACATCGTCTGTTGCAGTTTTCTCTATGTGCTTTACCGGTAACATGCGGGGTTGAAGATAAATTTTTTCCGTTGAATTATGTAAATAAGAAGCTGGGCGCATCTTATTTAAAACAAACCGCTATGAAACAGGAACTCTATCTCCACATCCCAGAACCCTGTCACGAAAATTGGGGTAATATGACGCCAACGGAACAAGGGCGCCATTGTGCAAGTTGTAATAAGCAGGTGGTTGATTTTAGCCTGATGACGGACCATGAAGTATTGAATTTTTTTAATAAAGCGAGTGGTAAGACCTGCGGGCGGTTTCATGAAGACCAGTTACAAAGGGCCATGCAGGATACAAAGGTTGAGAAGAAGAAAGGATGGTAATTCTTTTTGGCTGCCATTACTTCTTTTGTGATGATGTCGAAGGCAAGTGCACAGCAACAAAAGAATCCTATTATAAAAGGAGCTCCAGCAATGGTATCAAGGTCACAGGTAATGGGTAAAATGGTTCCGATACGTGAAGTTAATAAGAGTGGAGACATCAATACAAAAATAACAGGCGATACAATCATGTGCAATTTGTCACAGCTAAAAACTAATTCACTAAAATTAGACACAGCCAAACCCCTTATCCTAATGGGAACACCATCACAGGTTAACGTAGATAAGCCTGACAAAAAAATAGATACAATTATCTGGCAAGGAGAATCTATAAAAAAGATCATTGCACCGGAAAAAATAAATAATGGGGCAGTGGATATTGTATCAAAACTGCAAACACTTGTTAGCGGACTTGTAGTGACGACAAAAAAACCAAAAATAGAGCCCATGGTTATATTGCCATGGAAAAATATTATTACAGGCAAGGTGACTGATGAAAAGGGCCAGCCATTGGCTTATGCCTCAGTAACAGTGAAGAATAAAAATTATGGAACTACAACAGACTCTGCCGGTTATTTCAGTTTACATATGTATGAGGAAGACAGGTCAGAGGCAACTATCATAGCTTCTTATATTGGCTTTGAGTCAAAGGATATTGCATTGATAGGAGGAAAGGAAACGATCACAAATATTTCTTTGAATAAGAAAGATATGAAACTACCTGATGTACAAATTTGCTCTTCCCAAACTACAAGAATCGGAATGACCCTAGGCGCAGTTAGTATAAGAACAACCTATAAAACAAATGCAATAGATACTCTTATTCGGAGAGTTTTAGGTACTCAGGCTTTTACCATTTATCCCAATCCTGTTGCAAGAGGTGGTTCAGTAAATATATCAGTAAAAAATCCCGGGGAATATTCTATACAACTGATCGATAATAATTCCAGGATCATACAGGTATTGATTGCAGCAGCTTATTCAAAACAACAATCCATTCAAATGGCATTGCCATCAAATGTGGCGGCGGGGTATTATTATATCAGGCTGGTAGATGAAAAGACAAAGAAACAATACGTGGATAAAGTATTGATACATTAATTTATTTCTTGAATGCAGGATGAAATTGCTGAAGTGTATCCCGCAGGTAATCTCTGTCAAGATGCGTATATATCTCAGTGGTGGTAATGCTTTCATGTCCCAGCATTTCCTGCACGGCACGTAGATCGGCGCCACCTTCTACTAAATGAGTGGCAAAAGAATGACGGAAAGTATGTGGTGAAATAGTTTTTGTAATGGCTGCTTTTTTTGCCAGCGCCTTGATGATGTAGAATATCATCACCCTTGATAAATTTTTCCCTTTATTGTTTAAAAAAAGGATGTCCTCGAAATCTTTTTGCGGCTGCTGGTGTACACGAATACTTTCTTTGTATAGTTTGATAAATTTTACTGCGTCGCCACCGATAGGCACCAGCCTTTCCTTATCGCCTTTACCAATCACTCTGATAAACCCCACGTCTAAATACAAGCAACTGATCTTCAGGTTCACTACTTCGCTTACACGCAGCCCACAACTATACATGGTTTCAAGAATGGCTTTATTGCGCCCACCTTCGGGTTTACTCAGGTCTATCTCCGCAATCATTTTTTCGATCTCATCAAAGCTGAGTGTATCGGGTAATGTTCTTTTTGTTTTTGGCGGATTAACAAGGGTTGTGGGGTCGGTGGTAGTGATCTGTTCCAGCAGGCAATATTTATAAAAACCCCTGATGCCTGAGATCATCCTTGCCTGTGAAGTGGCCGTCATACCCGCCCCACCCATGGATTGAATGAATTGCTGTAAGTCGGCCAGGCCAAGCTCTCCCGGCGTTTTTAATTGATTATTTTCCTGCAACCAGGTAGTGAGTTTGCCAATATCACGCAGGTAGGCCTCAACGGAATTATCGCTGAGCGACCTCTCTAACTGCAAATAAGCTTTGAACCCTTTTTTATATGCGTCCCACATGTTTTTATATACTTTACGCGATGGGTTTGATTATCCCGTATTTTCGCGGCAATCCATTAGTCATTCAATATCCTTAGATGCAAGCGATCAATTTTAATTCTTTCAAAAGAAAAGTACGTTCCCGCAAGTTATCATTTCGCCGTTACCTGGGCAAGTTAGAAAGGAACCCGCCAAAGAACCTTGACATTATTGCCGAACAGGTTGATAAAGAAGTATGGAAAGAAGTGGACTGTCTTAGTTGCGCCAATTGCTGCAAATCAATGACCCCAACTTTTACGATCAAGGATATTAAGCGCATCGCTTCACATTTTGAAATATCTCCCAAAGAATTCAAAGAAAAATGGCTGGAGTATGATAAAAAGGAAGGCGATTGGGTAAATGTTTCCATGCCCTGCCAGTTTCTTAACATGCAAAATAATATGTGCAGTATTTATGAAGTACGCCCGGCTGATTGTGCAGGCTTCCCTCATCTTGCCAAGAAAAAAATGAAGGAATATATTCATGTGCACCAGCAAAATGTTGTTTTTTGCCCCGCTACTTTCAAGATGGTGGAAAAGATGATGCTGCGGGTGAAAGTCTAAAAGAACACATCTTCAATTAAAAATATTTCTTTTACCGAGTCTCCTGCCAGGATAACAGACACCACATCGAAGCGAATCTTTTTCCAGTTGGGATTGCGTTCCAGGTATTCGCTCGCGGCTTTTTTAAGACGGGTCATTTTGTCCCTGCCAAAACTTTCCTCCGGGTAACCGAATTTATCTGTACTCCTTGTCTTCACCTCAACAAACACCAGGGTATCTTTTTTACTGGCAATAATGTCTATCTCCCAATATTTATACCTCCAGTTACGTTCTAAGATAGAATAGCCCTGGCTCACTATATGCTGCGCAGCAATATTCTCACCTTTTTTGCCTGTATCTGTATGTTTGGCCATAGGCGCTAATAAATTAAATGATATGCATCTGACGGGTAAAATATTCAAGATCAGGGGGAGGATACGCCATTATGCATGGGGTGGATATGATTTTATCCCTTCTATCCTTGGTGAAACGAATGAACAGCATATTCCTTTTGCAGAATACTGGATGGGTGCACATCCTGCAGATTCATCCACGCTGGTAGCAGGTACAAAGGAAGTGTCATTATTTGATATTATCAACGAAGATCCTACAGGAACTATTACTGAGAAAGTATACGCAGAATTTGGTGAATTGCCTTATCTGCTCAAAATAATGGATGTGCGCGAAATGCTTTCCATACAGGTACACCCATCTAAAGAAGAAGCTATAAAAGGTTTTGAAAAAGAAGAAGCTGCGGGTATCCCTGTCGATGCGCCACACCGTAACTATAAGGATAAAAATCATAAACCTGAAATGCTGGTAGCGCTTAGCGAGTTCTGGCTGTTGCATGGATTCAGGCAAAGTGCCGACATTGAAAAATTGCTGGAAGAAACACCTGAATTCAATATTTTTTTGCCATTGTTTAAGAAAGAAGGATACAGAAGTTTATACCAGATAGCAATGGAAATGCGCCAGCAGGATGTGGATGCTATATTAACTACACTTGTGAGAAGAGAACAGCGGCACAAAGCTGCGGGTGAACTGACAAAGGAACAACCAGGCTGGTGGGTGTGTAAATTGTTTGAAGGAAAAGAAGAGATCATCAATATTGACCGGGGTGTTTTCTCTATTTATTTTTTCAATATTGTAAAGCTCGAAAAAGGAGAGGGGATATTCCAGTCGGCAGGAATCCCTCATGCTTATTTGGAAGGCCAGTGTATGGAGTTGATGGCCAATAGTGATAATGTTTTGCGTGGCGGACTGACTCCCAAACATGTTGATGTGAAGGAATTGATGGACCATACTTTATTTGAAGCGGTCACACCTGTGATTATAAAAGAAACTGCTTATGGAACCGGCGGACTGGAAAAGAATTATCCTTGCCCGGTGCCCGATTTTGGCATCAATAAGATAGAACTGAGTGGAGAAGCAAGATATACTGCATGTGCCGTATCAATGGAGATATTGATTGCGGTTCAGGGAGGTTGTGTCATTAACGGATCTGATAACCTGGTATTGAAACAGGGAGAGGCAGTAGCTATTCTGCCCGGCGAAGAATATTTTATCAGTGCATCTGGGCATTGCCTTTTGTTCAAGGCGTTTGTACCCGGCTAATATTGCTGGTTTCGCTTATCCACAAGCTGAGGAAAATAGAACTTGTAACAAGCTGTTTTCGGCTTATTTTTGAGTAAATATATTTTCGATGAAAACGAGCAGCAGGATCATCCTATTCACCTGGATATTAGTGGCATTGGCAACTATATCCAAACTATTGTTTGCCGCAAAGATCGAATGGTCGGGTTTTTCGCCCATCATTGCCATTGCATTATTCTCCGGGATGATCATAAAAGACAAAAGCAAATCATTTTTGTTGCCCCTGGTGGCATTGTTCGTGAGCGATATGCTGATACAGGCATTCTACCAACTAGGCTGGTTCCCATTTGCAGGTATATATGCACACCAATGGGTAAATTATGGCATTCTCTTATCCGTAACATTATTGGGCTGGGCATTAAAAGGAAGGAATTATAGCAGCCTGTTAACCGGTGCTATTGCTGCGCCTACTTTATTCTTTTTGATCTCTAACTTTTTGGTTTGGTCAGGACATGGTGGGTTACAGCGCCCATTGACCTTTAATGGATTGATATTATGTTATGGAGATGCACTCCCTTTTTACAAACATGCATTGGCGGGCACCTTGCTCTTTTTGCCTGCGCTGTTATTCCTGTATAATTATATTGTAAAGGGAAGTTCGAAGCTGACGCTGGCGTGATAAGAGTACTTCGCACATTTAAGCCATCTTCAATTTTAATTTAGGTAATTCAACCCTAAAATTTACTTTGGCATTAAGAGCATTGAAGACCTTGATGACTGTATCAAATCTTGCATTTGTAAAATTATTTTCAAGTTTTGAGATTTGCGCCTTCTGAACACCAACCATCTGCCCAAGTTGTTCCTGTGTCAAATTTTGATGTGTCCTTGCTTCTTTAATAGCATTTCCAAGTAATTCCAGTTTTAATTCGTATTCAAATGCATCGCGCCTTGGTGTACCAGCCTTGCCTACGTGCTTATCTATCATTACATCAAGTGGTATGCTCTTTAATTTTTTAACAGCCATTGTTTATTTATTTTTTTGTGCAAAATATTGTTGCCTGATTCTTTCCGCTTTGCCAAGTTCGTCCTTTGGAGTTTTACCTGTCTTTTTTATAAGGCCGTGAGTTGCAAGAATTAAAACCCTTTCCCCTTGTATTTTATCCCAGAATGCAAAAATTCTGTAACAAGTTTTATTATAAAGTGTTCTGAATTCCCAAATATTACCGTTAAGTTTTTTAAACAGCTCCGGATCATTTGTTAATTGGGCCTTCTTAATATTGTAGTAAATTTTTTGCTGCGACTTTTGGTCTAAACTTTCCATAAACTCAACCGCCTCAGGAAGAAATTCAACGCTGAATCTTTCCATCATTCCTCACTTTTATCAAAAATACAAGTTTCCTATTAAAGAAACTAATTTTATTGAAATAATTTGCTGATCAATGTTTCCCAGATCATTTTATGCCAAGCCCCAACTCTGTAAACCAATATTTTTCATGTTTAAGCCTGGCAATCACTTCAACAGAAATTTTATGCTTAAATAAAGGGCAGTTCAATACCAATGTATGAAACTCCCCATTCTCGCCGCAGGCATCTACGCCCAGGCTTTCTAACTCTGTTACCAATTCTTCGGTGATGATCTTTCCTAAAAATCTCTCACCCATTGTTTCATTACAACTTACTATCATTGTTTCAATGCCGCTATTCAGCATTTGCATCACGAGTGATCTTCTGTTTTGTTGCCAGAGAGGTAAGAAGGCTTGTAATCCTGCTACAGCGCATACTTTCTCTTCCCAGTCGCGGTGGGCCTGCAAGTCAATATCACCAAACACGGCATAAGTGAGTTGATATTTTTCTTTGAGATGGGTTAATGCAGCAGTAAAATTCTTTTCATAATCCTGCCAGCTGCTGCTGATCAGATGAATGGGTAAACCTGCTGCGGTAGCCTGTGCCTGTAATATGGCGGAGGGGATACCATGCGAGCGGGATATCTTTCCTTCCTCATTTAACACATTCAATAATATTTTGGGAGTATAGCCTTCGGTGATGGCAGCCATCAGTGCAAAGCAACTGTCTTTTCCGCCACTCCAGCTGCATAGGATATTGTTATTTGTGTTCATCTTTATACAGAAGCTTCATAACCTTCATCTACCAATAAATGTCTGCCATCAGCTGCCTCAGTGGCCAATTCATCACAACGATTATTGAAAGCATTATCCGCGTGGCCTTTTACCCATTTCATTTTGATGGTGAAGTGTTCAGATATTTCATGATACGCCAGCCACAGGTCTTTATTCTTCTTGCCACCTTTAAAATCTGTTTTGATCCATTTGTCTAACCACTTTTTTTCAATACTGTTCACCACATACTGACTGTCGGTATGAATGGTCACGGAAATGTTTTTCTTTTTGAGCGAACGTAATGCCATGATCACTGCTAATAGTTCCATGCGGTTGTTGGTGGTGAGGCGATAACCGGCAGACAGTTCTTTTTTTGTATCTCCCCATATCAATATCGCTCCATAACCTCCCGGCCCCGGATTACCGCGGGATGAACCATCAGTGTAAATGATTAAATGATGTGATTGCTGCATAATTTTTTACCGGGGAGACGGAGAGACAGAGAGTTTCGCAGAGTTATTGTTTTAAATGAATTCTCTCCCCGTTTCTCTCCGTCTCCCCGTCTCTGCGGTAAGTTTTTAATTAAGGTAAATAATACTCACCCTTTAAATAAGTCACTGCATTCCCACTAATCAAAACTCTGTCGTCAACGAGCTCACAATCCAAATGCCCACCGCGCGCAGATAACTGTATCGCTTTCATCTTTGTTTTCCCCAATTGTTCAGCCCAATATGGTATCATGGCAGTATACGCCGAACCGGTAACAGGGTCTTCATCTATCCCGCTCTGCGGAAAAAAACAACGTGATACAAAATCAACTTCATCTCCAACAGATGATACTACTGTTCCTCTTGTCTTTACCTGCATCAATACTTTGAAATCAGGTTTCAGAGCAAGGATATCTTTTTGTGAAGGTAATATCACTAAATAGTCAAAAGAGGACTTAAATACTTTTGCATTGGTAACACCCAATCCTTCCAATAATCCAACAGGAATATCTGTAACGGGTTGGGGAGGGTCTGCCGGAAAATCAAGCGTCATTTTTCCGTCTTTTCTCCTGGATATTTTTAATATCCCGCTTAATGAATTAAATTGGATCGCATCATCCGTATAACCCAATTCTGTAAACATGATATGTGCACTTGCCAGGGTTGCATGCCCGCAAAGTTTTACTTCTACAGTAGGCGTACACCAACGGATACGGTAACCCTCTTTTTCTTTTACAATGAATGCAGTTTCTGCCAGGTTGTTTTCGGCTGCGATCTTTTGCATGGTCTCATCTGATGGCCATTCGTCAAAAAAGCAGATGGCTGCCGGGTTTCCTCCGAACAGGGTATCTGTAAATGCATCTGCCTGGTAAACGGAATATGATCTCATGGATATTGATGGGTTGATTAAGACTGGCAAACTTATCATTTAGCGGCAACACTGTAAAACCTTTTACACCTGGAAGACACCGGTTGTAAAATTACCCATGTCTGCATTATGATTCGCAGCGGAAATGCCTTCAGCTATCAGTTGCCTGGTATCTTTCGGGTCAATGATATCATCCACCCATAAACGTGCCGCGGCATAATAGGGTGATGTTTGTCTTTCGTAACTATGTTTTATTTTATCAAGCTGTGCTTTTTCTTCTTCGGCAGTCACTTCTTTTCCTTTTGCTTTCATGGCACTCACCTGTATCTGCAACAATGTTTTTGCAGCCTGGTCGCCACCCATCACCGCGATCTTTGCTGATGGCCATGCATAAATAAATCGTGGGTCATAAGCTTTGCCACACATAGCATAATTACCCGCACCATAACTATTGCCTACAATGATGGTGATCTTTGGTACAACAGAATTGGCCACTGCATTTACCAGTTTGGCGCCGTCTTTAATGATGCCACTGTGTTCACTGCGACTGCCTACCATAAAACCCGTCACATCCTGCAAAAAAACAAGTGGTATCTTTTTCTGGTTGCAGTTCATGATAAAACGAGCCGCCTTATCTGCGCTATCGTTATAGATCACGCCACCCATCTGCATTTCACCTTTTCCATTTTTTGTAACAAGGCGTTGGTTGGCAACAATACCCACGGCCCAGCCTTCGATTCTTGCATACCCGCATAAAATTGTTTTGCCATAATCTTTTTTGAACTGATCAAAATCGCTGTTGTCAACAATACGTTCAATGATCTCGAGCATATCATAAGGCTTCACATTTCCTTCGGGGATGATGCCATAGATCTCAGTAGTATCTTTTTTTGGAGCGATGGGTTTGATGCGATCGAACCCTGCAGTTGAAGGTCCCCCCAGTTTACTCATGATCTTCCTGATATGTTCGAGGCATTCTTTTTCTGTTTCAAATTTATAATCTGCAATACCACTGATCTCATTATGCGTGGTAGCACCGCCTAATTTTTCATTATCAATATCTTCTCCCACAGCTGCTTTTACCAAATAAGAACCGGCGAGAAAAATAGAACTTCCTTCCACCATCAATGTTTCATCACTCATAATAGGTAAGTAAGCGCCACCTGCAACGCAAGCACCCATCACTGCTGCGATCTGAGTAATGCCCATCGCGCTCATGCGTGCAT
The DNA here is from genome assembly GCA_903884185.1 of uncultured Chitinophagaceae bacterium. Taxonomy (GTDB): domain Bacteria; phylum Bacteroidota; class Bacteroidia; order Chitinophagales; family Chitinophagaceae; genus CAISDV01. Next base: position 22,578 of record CAISDV010000160.1, read on the forward strand.
TGTTGCGGAAGATCCTTCCAAAATGTTCTTTATCGGGAAATATTTCATCTTGCATCGGAAGAAACACACCGGCGCTATCAACTAAGTAAATCACCGGTAATTTATTTTCCATCGCGATCTCCTGCATCCGTAAATTCTTCTTGCCCGTGATAGGGAACCAGGCGCCCGCTTTTACGGTTTGGTCGTTCGCAACGATCACACATTGCCTGCCACTCACATAACCAAGCCCGGCAACAGTTCCACCGGCAGGACAACCACCATATTCTTCATACATTTCAAAGCCTGCAAAAGCGCCGATCTCTGTAAAATGGGAATTGGGATCAATGAGTAAGGCAATGCGTTCACGTGGAGTGAGTTTGTTCCTTTCCCTTTGTTTTTCGATGGCTTTTTTACCACCACCCAATTTTATTTTTTCAAAATATTGTTTGGTTTGGCTGGTAGCCAGTTTCATCCAGTCTTCATTGCGGTTAAACGCTGTGTCCATGCGAACAGTTGTTAGTACACAAAGATAGGGGAGGCAGAAGCATCCTTTTTTATTTCTCCAGCCATTCAAAATTTTCTGCTTTTGGCAGGTTGCCAAATTTCTCTGCAAACAAAGCGGGAGGCAATGTTATTTTTCTTTTTGCAGTATCCAGCCAGGCGCCGTCTATTGTTATTAATGCACAGAGTGTATCTCCGTTCTTCCATATTTCATGTGCCATTGTCCACCGCGCCATATCACGCCTTGCTTTAGTGATGGTGAGTGTGATCTCTATGGTATCTTCAAAACGGATCTCTCTTTTAAAAACGGCTTCTTCCCTGAAAAGAATGGGGCCGGTATGGTATTCTTCCATCAAAGAAGCGGTCAATCCCTGTTCATTCAAAAATGACATACGTACAAATGCGCCCCAGTCGTAATACACACTATGCCTGAGATGAAAATTGGGGTCAAGGTCGCTCCACCTGATCTCTACTTTTTTGCGGTATTCGTTCATGTTGGGATTTGAGGAGGCAAATTAAGAAAATAAAGACTTATACATGTTTTGAGAACTCTGCTGCTTTATTGTTTCACGCATAGACTCAAAGGGATACGCCTAAGGCAATCCTTGGCGCCTTTTCCAAATCTTTGCGTCTTTGCGTGAAACACCAAACAGTAGTATATTTAAAAGCCCAAGCAATGAAAAATCTCCATCACCATACCAAAAAAGAATTCCAGGTAGAGCGGCTGGTATTATTCAGTGATGCTGTATTTGCCATTGCCATTACCCTGCTGATCATTGATATTAAAGTACCCGAAATAAAAGGGCTCCCCAATACCGAACATTCGTTCCTGGAAAGTTTGGGTTTATTAATGCCGCAGTTTTTCGGTTTTCTTTTGAGCTTTTTTTTCATCAGCCTGTACTGGTTCATCCATCACAAAATGTTTGGTTATGTGATCAATTATAATGGCAAACTCATCTGGCTAAACCTCTTATTTCTTTTTTCAGTCATTTTAATGCCTTTCTCCACTGCTGTTTACAGCAGGTATTCTACGCCGGAATATATCCTGCTCGTTATTCCCTACGCTGTGTATGTGGCAAATATCTGTCTTAGCGGAGTTGTCATTTTTTTAATGTGGAGGTTTATCGGCAACCCTAAGAACAACGTAGCAGAAGGATTCCCGGGAGGTAACTTTTTGCGAATAGCGCAAATTCGTTCATTGCTCCTGCCACTGATCTTTGTTGTTTCATTATTGGTGGCCATTTTTATCAACCCGATCATAGCGAGGTTTGTTTTATTTTTAATACCGGTGATCATGAGTTTTGTAAAAAATAAAAAAGAAGAATAATATTTATAGTTATGATAAAAAAAATCTCCCAACTTTTACTGTGCACTTTTATTTGGTGTACCGTATCAATTATTGCTTCGGCACAAAAACCAGTGGTACCCGACTGGGCATTACCTGCATCAGCAACGCATAAACAGGTATCGCCACCTTCTGATTTTCACCGTGCAGCTGTTACAGACAATACTAAGATCGGCATATTCGACGGGCAATCAGATATAGGTGCAGCATTGGTTCCGGGAAGTTCCAGTTATGATGCTGCCACTAAGCAATACACTATTACTTCTGCGGGGTATAATGTGTGGTATGTGCGTGATGAGTTTCGTTATCTATGGAAGAAGATGTCGGGTGATGTGTCACTCGCCGCAAATATGAATTACCCGGATACAGCTGGCTTTGGCGACCGGAAAGCAGTTCTTGTTATCAGGCAGAGCCTTGATGATGATTCTAAAGAAGCAGTAGTGGCGGTTCACGGAGCAGGGATGATACATATTGCCTGGCGGCCTGAAACAGGTGTGCGTATCAAAGACATGGAGTTTCGTATTGGCAGTCGGGGCGGTTTACCCGGTGGCAAATCACCTGATGACCTGGTTATTGCACATGCCAAACGCATTGGTATTGAAAAGCATGGAGATTATTTTTCGCTTTTTGTAAGTATGGATGGCGAACCCATGCACCAGTTTGGTTCTCCCATACAATTGCATATTGACGGACCTTTCTATGTGGGTATTGGTTTTTGCTCACATATTCCTGATAAGGCCGATACCGCTGTGCTATCGGATGTGGTGTTGGTGAATGCGGCGGGGAAGGTGAAATAAAATTATAAGCATTATGAAAATAGGGTTCTTTGTAATATTATTTTTTATCATTGAATCTCATGTATTAGCATCGGGATCAAAAATACAAGGCGCCCCCGATTCTGCAAAAGCATTCACTTTGACAATCTTCGAGTTTAATCACGCCGAAAGATTGATGAAAGGGGCAATGAAGTATATAGTAACAGATACTTCTATAAAAGTCTTAAACATTCCCATTTTTGAAGAAAAGGGAACGATTATTTTTTCTAAATCATTATCGAAGTTTACTAAATCGATTGCTCAAATTTCTATTGCAAACTTAGACTCACTAAAAGACCTCTACTTTAATTATTGCATCATGATTACAAGTGGAAATGAATATAGTTTAACATTTAAAAACAGCTCAACTTCCAAATCGATCTCATTACATGATTATTATCTAAAACCGATAGAAGATATAATAGAATTAGTTAATAAAAATTTACCTGAAAAATATAAAATAAAGTATCTGACAAAAGAAACAAAACAGGATTGTGAATTATAAAAGGGAGAGATTTTGTTGAAATGAAAGGCTAATCCCGAAGGGATGATATGATTGTAGAAATCAATGCAGAATAGGATTTGAACCCTGAAAGGGTGAAATTATTTTATAATGCCACCCCGTCGGGGTTATGTTAACTTGTTATTTGTATTTTCTACAATCATGTCATCCCTTCGGGATTTTGTTTTCACAGAGTACCCCCGACAGAGTCGGGAAACCATTGCATCCCCGACAGAGCCGGGAACCCCTTGCATCCTCGACAGAGTCGAGGACGAGAAGTTTAGTATATTACTTGTGACTACTTTTGATACAAAATATCCCCGCGATCTTGAAACACTTATTACTGTGCATTTTATTATTGGGTTTTATTAAAATAACCGCACAGCCAACAATAAGTTCGTTTACTCCTGCAAGCGGTGCGGTAGGAGCAACTGTTACGATCACAGGTACCGGCTTTAATACAACTGCTGCCAGCAATATCGTTTTCTTCGGTGCAACAAGGGCAACCGTTAGCGCTGCAAGTACTGTTAGTTTAACTGTAACGGTTCCTGCCAGTGCAAGTTTTGGCCCTATTACAGTTTTAAATACAAGCACGGCTTTGGCTGCAGGCAGCACAAGATTTTTTACTCCAACATTTAGTCCTAATATCAGCAGGATCAGTGTTTCTGATATTTCTGCCAAAGTTGACTTTACCACGGGTCTCAATCCTTATTCAGTGGCGATCGGTGATA
>CAISDV010000161.1 GCA_903884185.1 uncultured Chitinophagaceae bacterium
CGATTTTTCCTCGATAAATGCAGGTTTATACCTGCTTAAAATAGTAACTCAAAATTCAAATCAAACGATAAAAATTATGAAACAGTAAACTTAATATTGCTTGTGGTTAAACCTCGGGGAAATTGAAACATCTACGATAATAGTTAAGACTAAGTTTATTAAAAAGCATTGGATGGTAATAGAAGTATTATTCGACAGACATATTATTTTTTTTAGAAGAGGATTTATTGCCATCCTGTTATTGATGATATATGCTAATTCTATAAGCGCCCAAGATTATTCGATAATTCTGGGTAGGCCGACCGACACATCGATGACAGCCAATATTATGTTCGATCTGTCTGGCCAATTTTATTTAAAGTGGGGCACACAATCTGGCACTTACATTGATTCTACTGCGTTGCTCACTTATACTGCGAGAGTGCCCTATGTAGTTGATATGAACAATCTAACTGCCGATACCAAATATTATTATTGTGTTGCTTATAAAAACAACGGATCTGCAAATTTTACAATTAGCCCGGAGTATACTTACCACACTCAGCGACTACCTGGCAGCTCGTTCACATTTACAGTAGAAGCAGATGAGCACCTTTATGATTACGGCAATCAGCATCTTTACCAGGTTTCATTGGCTAATGTGGCCCTGGATAATCCAGATTTCATGTTCACGCTCGGCGATATTTTTGGCGATGACCACTACCCATTTACCATCACGTCTCAACAAGTTGATTCTTTAAGAAGGGCTTACAGACAAAGACTTGGAGCAGTATGTAACTCTATCCCTTTTAATATTTGCCTTGGCAATCACGATGGAGAAAAGATGTATTATCTTGATACCCTCGCCCCAAATAATCTCGCTATCTGGTCCACGTTATGGCGCAAATATTATTATTCTAATCCTGAACCGAATGGCTTTTATTCAGGCAATTCTAACGCTGAAGGCTTTGGGATTGGTTTACCTGAAGATTATTATTCCTTTACCTGGGGCAATGCTCTGTTTGTGGTACTGGATGCCTACAGGTTTGACTGCGATTCAGTTACTTCCCTTCAGGCCAAACCAAAAGGCTGGAATTGGACCCTTGGCTTAGCACAATATAACTGGCTTAAAAATACACTCCAGAACAGTACGGCCAAATTCAAGTTCGTTTTTGTACATCACCCTTTAGGAGAAGATAGAGGGGGCATTATACCAGCTCAGCTTTTCGAATGGGGAGGACATGAACAAAATGGAACATACACCTTTGATACTCATCGCCCAGGGTGGGGAGTCCCCATTCAGCAGTTATTCGTGAATTATGGGGTAAATATCCTTTTTCAAGGACATGATCATCTCTTTGCTCATGAGGTGCTGGATAGTATCACATACCAGGAGGTGCCAATGATGGCTGACTCTACCTATGTCAAAGGCAGTGTTAACACCGCTGCCTATACGGCAGATACATTGCAGAATAGTGGTTATGTCAGGGTCACTGTTTCTGCTTCATGTGTAAAGGTAGATTATATTAAGAGCTACCTTCCACGAGATACAGTGACGGGAATTAATCACAATCATTCGGTGGCTTTTTCTTACACTATAGGTACTTGCGATTCAGCCGCATTTGTTTCCAATCTATCGAAAAATATTAACCTAAACGTATTCCCCAATCCCGCAACCAATTTGGTCAATATTAGTTTCGACGATAATAGTCATGTGCATCTGATAAGACTCATAAATACTGTTGGCGGTGAAATAAGCCAAACTCAGGAAGATCATATTGATGTAAGTAGCATCCCCACTGGTTTATATTTTCTGAATATCCGGACCGAAAACTATCAAACAGTCAGAAAAATACTTGTGATTCATTAATGTTATATATCCGTTGTCTGTGAAAAAAAATCGACTTCTCTTCTTACTATGCCTGTTTTTAACTTCGGCATGTTATTCCCAACAATTACTTTTCACAGAACTCCTTTCAAGGCCTACAGCATCCGGGGTGACTATTCAGCTTATCTTTGCGGATTCAGCACAAGTTTCCGTAGAATATGGCACGAGCAGTGGAGTTTATCCATACCAGACAGCCTGGCAAACATTTCCCGATAGCACCATGGCAACTACTGCACTGACTGGGTTGTCCGCCGATACGAAATACTACTATCGCATACTTTATCGTAAGCCAGGTGATACGTTAAATACTGTTAGGCCAGAATATTCGTTCCATACACAGCGATCCGTGAGTAGCCCATTTACCTTCGATATTGAGGCCGATCCTCATGATGATTATAATAGCGACACTGCGCTCTACCACCAATGTCTGCTCAACCAGTTGGCTGACCGTCCTGATTTCATGATTGACCTCGGGGATTTCCTAATGACTGATAAGCTACAAAACACGTCTGGTATAGTGCCCTATGATACCATACCCTATCGGTGTCGGTTGTTTAGGAAATTTTATTCGGTATCAGGCAATTCAGTGCCCTTGTTTATTGCAATGGGGAACCATGAAGGTGAGGCAGGCTGGTATTTGAATGGCACAGCCAACAGCATCCCTGTATGGGATGCACAGGTTCGAAAGAAATATTTCCTGAACCCGGAACCTGATAGTTTTTATACCGGAGATACAACAAATTACCCTTTCATTGGAAAAAGGCAGACTTATTATGCATGGCAATGGGGTGATGCATTATTCATTGTGCTCGATCCTTTCTGGTATACCAATCCTAAACCTGACTCTCTTAACGCCTGGAATTGGTCGTTGGGGTCAACCCAATATAACTGGCTGAAACAAACACTTCAGAATAGTAATGCAACATTCAAATTTGTATTCTCCCACCAGCTTGTAGGAGGAGCAGGATCGGGCCAGGGGAGAGGTGGTACCGAACCGGCTGATTTCTATGAGTGGGGAGGCGAAAATATAGATGGCACTCCAGGCTTTGCTACCCATAGACCGGGTTGGTACAAACCCATCAAAGACCTGCTCACAGAAAACCATGTAAATATCTTTTTCCATGGTCACGACCACTTCTTTGCCAAACAGCAGAAGGATTGCCTGATCTACCAGGAAACGCCACAGCCAAGCCTTCATAACTTTAACTATCCGGCACAAGCTGCACAATATGGTTACGACTCAGGCCTTATCCTTTCCAATTCCGGACACCTAAGGGTAACGGTAAGCCCTATAGGAACACAGGTACAATACGTAAGAGTGTACTTACCCTCCGACACCAATGCAACTCATCATAACGGAGATATTGCGGCGACTTATTTTATCGGTACGCAAAACTGCTATGACTCTATAAACACCGGTACACCTGTGCTATGGAACAGCAACTATTTTGACGAAATGGTGTTTCCCAACCCATTTACAACCGAAACCAAAATATCGTTCGCTTTGGATAAAACTGAGGCTATTAACTTAGCTATCTTTGACGAACAGGGTAAATTGGTAAGGACTCTGATTAATGGAAATGTTGTATCTGAGGGGAAGTATGACGTGTTATGGGATGGCAAATACAGTTACGGCGCTGATGCCAGACCAGGGGAATATTATTATGTCCTTCAGGGTGAGAAAACAGGCAGGAAAACAGGAAAAATAGTGCATATGAAGTAAGGCGCTATGTAGAATGTGCATAACGGATACCCATCCTCAGTTAATCCAAAACCAAGAAAGTTTCCAAGCGCAAGCTATTTTAGTGATAATATCACGTTTTTGGAGAATATTTATGAATTTTGTGTATTAAACGAATAATAAAATTTTCGGCTAATTGTTAGAAGACTCGATTCTGATTGAAAAAGTAAAAGCAGGTAATCGATCTGCTTTTAATGAATTAGTCGGTCTTTACAGAAATAGGGTTATTAATACTTGCTACAAATTTTTATTAGATATAGAGGAGGCCGAAGACATTTCGCAGGAGGTTTTCCTTGAAGTTTATCAGTCCATAAAGTTCTTTCGTGGAGATTCGAAATTATCAACCTGGATATTACGAATAGCTGTTTCAAAAAGCCTTGATGAAATAAAAAAACGAAAACGTAAAAAACGGGTATCATCAGCATTCAAAAAGGTACACCTGGAAGATTTAGCCAATTGGCTGGCAGGTGGCACTACCCCGGAAAAGCTATTAAGTGGAAAAGAAGACATGAAAGAAATAATTAAGGCAATGGATACATTACCTGATAACCAGCGTATTGCATTCACATTAAGTAAAGTGGAAGGTTATACCAATACAGAGATTGCTGAAATAATGAAAACAACTATAATTGCAGTAGAATCTCTCATATATAGGGCAAAAAAGGAATTAATTCGAAAGCTGGTGGATATTTTAAAGAATGTTTGAGATTATCCGCCAGAATAATCATCAATAGTCGTCAAATACAACAATAGTAATATGAATTCGCAGAAAATAGAAATTGAAGCATTGCAAATCCTTGACAAGTTTGAGGAATTGCCAGAATTGACACCATCCGCAGATTGGGATCAATCTCTTATGAGCAGAATTATTCAATCTAAACAATCTACAAGATCAAAGATTTACCTTTCATCATTGAGTGCGTTGGTAGTATTCGTGATATTGTTTAATGCTGGCTTTGTTATGAAAGCTGTACGCAACTCTGACAATCCAACTGTTAGTCATACGGAGGAATATCATACTCTTTCAAGGGAATTATTTATAAACCCAATCCCCAACAATTGATCTATGGACATATTCACTCAAAAAAAGCTGTTGGTTAGAGTTGTGATTTTATTGGTAATAATAAATACATGCTCCATTTGCATATTCTTATGGAAGGATGCTATTAGGAAAGATCAACCTGCTCAACAATTACACAATGATGAGTATAACGACGAGAACAGGACTGGAAATTCTGGACCATCACCACGAAATCGTGAGGATGAGAATGAGATCAGAAAAGATAAAAATGGAGGACCGCCCCAAAATGATGAGCACAAAGACGTAGCGCATATTTTAGAGCATGAATTAGGTTTAACGCAACAGCAGGCAGAACAAATCGGGAACATCAGGGAGTCCTTTTTTGAAAAAGAAAAAATATTGGAGGCAGTCATACGTGGTGAAAGGGATTCTATGAACATGCAAATGTTCAATAAAAATACAAACGAAGAACAGCTAAAAAGCCTTGCTCATAGTGTATCTGAAAACGAGTATAAGATGGAATTGCTTCGTATTGATCAGGCCCAGCAATTAAAAAGAATTTGTACGCAAAAACAATTAGAAAAACTTAATAACCTGGTAATAGAAATCCGAGATTATTTCAGGCCCGACAACAGACCGAACAGACAACCGCCACCCAGAAAGTAGAATATTATTAAGATGGGTGCCAGAATATTTAATAATAATCGTCAAATCTATAGTAAGAACTAAAAATTTATTGCTTTTATGAAAAAAACGGGACTAACATTTCTGGCTATTTGCGTGCTGAACATTTGTGCATTTGCGCATGTTGTAGACTATGGGAACGTAATAATGCATCATTGGAACATCGAATCCAATAACAGCGCAATAGAAGGCTCATTTTATATGATGCGTGACGGGAAAGTATTTATTGATAAAGCTGATAATGAAATTGTTTCCTATCCTTTAAACGCTCTGTCGAAGGAAGATCAGGAATATGCAATGAAAAGGCAAGAATGTGTAAAGCAAATAAATAATAGGAAGGTTACACCTCCCATTTCAACTTCCCAGCCCATGCTTGATGTAAATTTCAGGCTTTATTTAACTGCATCGCTTTCAGTTATTTTTCTTTTATTACTACTTGGCCTTTCGAAAGGTATAGGGCAGCATTTTATCAGCAAAGACAAGGTAAGATATGCTTACCCGATTCTAACAGTCGGTATTATTGCCACGCTTTTTGGCTTTAATAAAGCTTACCGGACAACCACTACCACAAATCCTGCTGTTATAGATTCTGCGTTTACACCATTCAAACCCAATGTTATAACTTCTTGGGATACTACCTATTTCTATGTTCAGTCTCATGGTATTCCAACTACGCATGGCATGATGGTTGGTATAAGCAGCAACGGTTGGCAGCAGCAAGTGCCCATACCTCAGTGCTATCTTTTACCTACTAATGCATGGAGCATTCCGTTGAAACCAACAATAGCAACAAACCATATTCCCGTCGACACCATACATTTTACAAGGGGAGCAATAGCAATTGCAGTAAATGGCGTTCCAATATTCAACGAGCATACAAACACCGGTGCTGATGCTTTGGTGGCAGGGCAGCTGGATAATTATGGTGGGCATTGCGGAAGAGCGGATGACTATCACTATCATATTGCACCTCTTCACCTTTATGGGACAACATCGGCCAATTTACCAATTGCTTATGCATTTGATGGCTTTGCTGTATATGGGTCACATGAACCCGATGGCACATCAATGGCAGCTTTAGATACTAACCACGGCCATTTCGGGGTGGGTGGAGTATACCATTACCATGGCACAACAACCTACCCATATATGATAGCTCGTTTTGCGGGACAGGTAACTGAAGATGGTACCCATCAATTAGTTCCTCAGGCGGCAGCAAGCCCCGTGAGAGGAGGCCAAAATCCTCTGCCAGGTGCCTTGATAACAAGTTGCCAACAAGTAGGCACAAATGGGTATAGACTTATATATACTCTAAGTGGAGTGAGCGATACTGTGGCATATAGCTGGACTCCAACAGGTATTTATACATTTGTTTTCAGCTCCCCTGGCTCGGCTCCCAGAGATAGCATTTATACAGGGTTCATTCCTTGCTATGTTTTGCCAAATATTGTAAACGAAATTACTAACTTAGGGAACAGGCTTGATATTTATCCAAACCCTACGAATGGTATAATTTCCATAGCGTTGAATACACCGTTTATGGCCGGTGACGTGCAGAGCATTTCAGTTTTTAATATTATGGGTCAAACTGTGTTTCATATGTTCGGGTATACCCAAAACATTGACACAAGAAAATGGCCCAAAGGTAGTTACTTAGTGAAAATTCAACTTGCCGGAGAGCAGATAAACAGAAAACTGATCGTTCAATAATTGACAATTACTTTAAGAAGTTTTCCTATGAACAAATATCTGGGGATAATATGCGCTGCGTTGTTTGGCTTCCCGGTTTATGGACAGAGCGTAAGCAAGACTATGAAACATTTGCCTGACTCAGGCGAAACACTTCATTATACCACTACATTCGGGGAAGATGCCGATTATAGCATTTACACTCCTTTCTTTATAAACAACGGAGATGGCACAGTAACAGATACTGTTACGGGACTTATGTGGCAAAAAACCGATGGTGGTGAGATGACAATACAAAATGCGCAATTATATTGTAATACACTCACTTTAGGTGGTTACACAAACTGGAGACTTCCTAATGCTTATGAAGGTTATAGTATTCTTAATCTTGGACACCTTAATCCTGCACTTGATACCAATTATTTTACCAAAAATAATGCCGAGTACTGGTGGACAAGTGTTAGACAGGTGGGTGACACTTCTTTTATTTGGGTGACTAATGCCGGTGGCGGTGTAGGTAACCACCCAATGACTGAAACAATCAGCGCAGGTGGAGTAAAAAGTTTTCATGTAAGGGCAGTAAGAAATATTGCAACGTCACCAGTTATACCCGCACATTTTACAGATAATGGCGATGGCACTGTCACAGATAACCTGACTTCTTTGACGTGGCAGAAAGTGCTGGTGCAGGATACAATCACCTGGGAGCAGGCCCTTAATTATGCTGACACACTATCACTGGCAGGACATACTGATTGGCGGCTACCCAATATAAAGGAACTTCAATCTATCAGCGATTTAACGGTAACCAATCCTGCAATTAATCCGATTTTTACTTTAGGTACTGGCGCTAAATTTTAC
>CAISDV010000162.1 GCA_903884185.1 uncultured Chitinophagaceae bacterium
ACGTAATATTACTATCTTCAAAATTATTTTGATAGATCACATTAAATTTAGTGACATCTTTCACGCAGGAATTGAAAAGAAAGTTTATCACCAGAAAACTTAATAATAAACCTAAAAAAGAGAAAGGCCTGGAATGCATAAATAATTTTGTATGGGCAAAACTAACTTAAGGGAATTAATAATCCTACCTTAAAATTGTTTCCTTTTCCTACCTTCACCCGCCTATGCCGGAAAATGAAGTTCATATCGGTATCATTAACCACTCAAATAACCCATTACCTGAATATGCCACAGCTGGTTCCTCAGGAATGGATATCAGGGCATTCCTTACTGCTCCTTTAACATTAAAACCATTGCAAAGAGATATGGTGCCTACGGGGCTTTTTATCGAGCTGCCTGCAGGATATGAGGCACAGATACGGCCACGAAGCGGGCTGGCCATTAAACAAGGCATTACCTGCCTGAACTCACCCGGAACCGTAGATGCAGATTACAGAGGTGAAATAAAAGTTATATTAGTAAACCTTTCTGCAGAACCTGTAACTATTCAGCATGGTGACCGTATTGCACAAATGGTGATACAGAAAGTTGAGAAAGCAGCCTGGTTGCAGGTTGAATCAATTAACGAAACACAAAGAGGGCATGGCGGGTTTGGCCATACCGGAAAACAATAAATTATGCGGTATATCTTTTTTATCATAGTATCAGTGTTGGCGATAGTAGCCTGTAAACCTGTAAAAAAAGTCCAGGCTATTCAAACAGCTATTACCAAAAAAGATACCGCCCAGAAGATCATCATCGCCGAAACGCCTAAAGTGGATTCTGCTGCACTTGTAAAAGAGATCATGAGTAAAGTGATGACAAGAAAGATCAACTTCACAACATTCAACTCCAAAATAGTAGTGGATTATGAAGGCCCGGAAGAAAGCCACCATGTAACTGCTTATGTCAGCATTAGAAAAGATAGCGCCATCTATATAAGAATTACAGCTGCCATTGTGGGAGTGATCGAGGAAGTATATGTAAGCCGTGACAGCGTGGTACTCATCAGCCTGAAACCCAAAAAACCTGTTGAATACCGTGCTATCAGTTACCTGCAGGATGTGATAGAAATGCCATTTGATTTTTATGCCTTGCAGGATATGATCGTAGGCAACCCTGTTTTTATTAGTAGTAATGTTGTGTCATACAAGTCAAGTGCCACTCAGTTACAAGTATTTTTAGCAGGAAATATCTTCAAGCACCTTCTTACGCTGAATAATGACGATTTTAGAGTACTCCACAGTAAGCTGGATGATATGGATCCTCAGAGGAACCGTACCGGAGATATTACTTTTGATGATTATGAGATGGTGGGTGGCAACCTGTTTGCCACTACACGGAAAATATCACTTGCGGAAAAATCCAAACTGGATGTTACCCTGGTTTTTAAGAACCCGTCCTTTAATGATCCGTTAAAGTACACCTTCGACATACCTAAAAATCCCCTGCGTAAATAATTTATTGCCATCTTTAACGTTTAAGGATAGCCGGCATCCCCCGGCTATATTAATTTTGTGTGTATGATGAAGAAAACATTTTTTTTTTCAGTTATTTTTTTAATGATGGCCTCTGTGTGTATCCATGCACAGCAAGCTACCCGTGACGACCTGCAGAAAGAAAAAAAACAACTTGAAAAAGAAATTGATGACCTGAACAATGCATTGGCTGCCAATAAGAATAAAAAAAAGCAATCCCTTGGTCAATTGGTGATCGTTCAGCGCAAGATCGCCACAAGGGAAAGGTTGATCAATAATATCAATAAGGACATTCATCACCTGGATGATGATATCTATGCAAAAGAACTGGAACGGAACCACCTCAAGAAAGAACTGGATACACTGAAACAGAACTATGCAAAGAGTATTGTATTCGCATATAAGAATCGCGGCAGTTATGAATACCTCAATTTTTTATTCTCCGCAACAGATTTCAATGATGCACTGAAAAGAATGACCTACCTGAAAAGTTACCGACAGTACCGCGAAACACAGGCGCAAACCATTCTTCAGACACAAACCCTTTTACAGGATAAGATCGTTTCACTCAATGGCGCTATCGATGAGCACAAACATGCCCTGGAAACACAGGGCAAACAGCTGAAAGTTTTAGAAGACGATAAGAAAGAAAAAGACCTGGTAGTAAAACAATTACTGAGCAGGGAAAAAGACCTGACAGGTGAATTAAAAAAACGTGAGAAAGCGCGGCAGCAACTAAACCTTGCACTGGAAGCTGCCTTCAAAAAAGCGCAGAAAGAGGCAGAAGACAATGCGAGGCTGGCAAAGAGAAATGATTCAAGAACAGCACCTTCCATGACCCCTAATACTTCGGCAAAGAGCCCGAAAAATAATGAGCCTGTAAGCGGAATGGTTACAGCCAATGATAATCCTGCAGGAAGAGTATATAATGTATTTGAATCTACGCCCGAAGGATTGACCCGATCCATCAACTTTGAAAATAATAAGGGCCGGTTGCCATGGCCGGTTTCGGGTGGTGTTGTAACGAATTTTTTTGGCAAGCATGCTATTCCCGGAATGCAACAGATGAAAGAAGATAACAGTGGCATATTCATTGCCACCGAAGTGGGGGCATCTGTAAAATGCGTGGCTGACGGTGAGGTATCTATGGTATTTGACCTGGGCGATTTTCAAGCTGTATTTGTGCAGCATGGAAAATACTTTACCGTATATAATAAACTTTCACAAGTGGCAGTTAGCAAAGGACAGGCAGTGAAAGCGGGTACCCTGCTCGGTAAAGCCGCTGAAGATTTTGATGGTGGCGGAAAGATAGAGTTCAGGGTAATGACCGATAAAAACCAGTATATCGACCCCGAAAGATGGCTGAAATCAAGATAATATCTTGCGGAATAAATGATTCAATGGCTGCCTCTTTACGGGCAGCCATTTTTTTGTTTTGATAAATCTCTTATCTTTCCCAAAACGGCTGCCATGGAAAAATATATTCTGTCACTCGACCAGGGAACCACCAGCAGCCGCGCCATTGTATTTGATAAAAAAGGTCATATTCATTCCGTTGCCCAAAAAGAATTTACACAAATATTCCCACAACCCGGATGGGTAGAACACGATGCCAATGAAATATGGAGCACACAGATTGGCATGGCTGCAGAAGCTATTACCAAAGCTGGGCTGACCGCAAAAAATATTGCTGCTATTGGTATCACCAATCAAAGAGAGACAACTGTTGTATGGAATAGAAAAACCGGGCAGCCTATACATAACGCTATTGTTTGGCAGGATAGGAGAACAGCATCCTTTTGTGATGAACTGAGAGAGCAGGGAAAAGCAGAACTCATCAGGCAAAAAACAGGATTGGTGGTAGACGCCTATTTCTCGGCCACTAAAATAAAATGGATACTGGATCATGTTGCAGGTGCAAGGGAAAAAGCAAACAATGGGGAATTGTGTTTTGGAACAATAGATTCCTGGCTCTTATGGAAACTCACCAATGGCAAAATACATGCAACAGATGTAAGCAATGCCAGTCGTACCATGTTGTTTAATATTCATTCCATGAGCTGGGATGAAGAACTGTTGAAAATTTTTGGTGTCCCACTTTCCATGCTTCCTGAAATAAAAAGTAGCAGCGAAGTATATGGCGAAACACAAAATATTTTAACTGCAGAAAATATTCCTGTTGCAGGTATTGCCGGCGATCAGCAGGCTGCTTTGTTTGGGCAGATGTGTACTGAACCAGGCATGGTAAAAAATACTTATGGTACAGGTTGTTTTATGCTGATGAATACAGGCGAAAAAGCGGTGGTCTCAACTAATCATCTACTCACAACAGTTGCATGGAAGATCAATGGGGTAACAGAATATGCTTTGGAAGGAAGTGTTTTTATTGCAGGCGCTGTGGTGCAGTGGCTGAGAGATGGATTAAAGATCATTCGTTCATCATCAGAAGTAGAAACACTGGCCAGTGAAGTAGAGAGCAGTGAAGGAGTGTATGTTGTTCCTGCTTTTGCGGGTCTGGGTGCACCTTACTGGAACCAGCATGCCCGCGGTACCCTGACAGGCATTACGCGCGGAAGTTCTGTTGCGCATATTGCAAGAGCTGCGCTGGAAAGTATTGCTTATCAAACAATGGATGTATTAAAAGCGATGGAAGCGGATGCAGGAATTTCAATTAAAGAACTGAGAGTGGATGGTGGTGCAACAGCTAATAATTTACTGATGCAGTTTCAATCCGATATTTTGAATTGCAAAGTTGTTCGCCCGGTCATTACCGAAACAACTGCATTGGGTGCTGCATATCTTGCCGGACTTGCAATTGGTTACTGGAAAAATCGTGAAGAGATACAAATGCAATGGCTGATGGAAAGAACTTTCTCTCCTGCCATGAGCGATGAAAAAAGGAAAGAATTATCCAATGGATGGATGAGGGCAGTAGGCTCAGCAGTACATTGGGCCAATGACCGGTAACTGGCAACTAGTAACCGGCAACCAGTAACCAGAATTTATTTATCACCAAATACTCAAACCATGACTCCTTTTCTAAGCGAATTTACCGGCACCGCATTACTGATCCTTTTGGGCGATGGTGTGGTTGCCAATGTAGTTCTGAACAAAACCAAAGGCAATAATGGCGGATGGATCGTGATCACTTTTGGATGGGGTATTGCCGTATTTGTAGGTGTTTATTGTTCTGCGGCAGCAAGTGGCGCGCATTTGAACCCAGCCGTTACTCTTGCATTGGCTTCCATTGAAAAATTTGATTGGGCATTAGTGCCTGCATATATATTGGCACAGTTCCTTGGCGCTATGACAGGTGCTTTACTGGTATGGTTAGCTTACCGCCAGCATTTTGATGCAACTGAAGATGCTTCCTCAAAGCTGGCAGTTTTTTGTAATGCACCCGCCATTCGGAATACAACAAATAATTTGATCACAGAGATCATTGGAACGTTTGTACTGGTATTCGGAATATTATTTATTGCAAAACCTTCCAACAGCCTTGGTGCACTGGATGCATTACCAGTTGCATTGCTTGTATTAGGAGTTGGATTGAGCCTCGGCGGCCCAACAGGTTATGCGATCAACCCTGCGCGCGATCTTGGTCCGCGTATCATGCATGCAATACTTCCCATTAAAAAGAAAGGCAGCAGCGACTGGCAATATAGCTGGATAGCTGTTGTAGGACCGGTGATTGGCGGGCTACTGGCAGCTTTTGCGTTTAAATCGCTGGTGTAAAAAATATCGTATATCCCTTTAAAAATTTTATTTATGAAAACGATCATTACATTTTTTTTGTGCTTTCTTTTATTGGCAACATCTGTTTTTTCGCAGGAAGCAAAGAAGAGTGCAGCTGAACTAAAAGAAGAAAGAAGGCTGGCAAAACTTTTTGGAGTAGCACTTTATCCATTGATCAAGAGCAATCCGATGAGTGGTGTGTTCCCTGTTACCGGCATCACTGAAAGGCCCGACACTACCTTGAAATATAAATTGCTTTTTGTTTTTACACTTGGATCAAAAGATACTTCGAAAGTTAAAAAGGTAAATTATGCTTTGGGCGAGATAGGCAGGATTGTTAATCTTCATATTGCCAGCGGCATACCCAAACAAAATTTAGAAGTGGCTGTGGCAGTACACGGGCTTTCAATTTTTTCCATTCAAAACGATGCCGCATATAAAGCAATGTTTAAGATCAATAATCCCAACCTGGTGCTGTTAAAAGAATTGCAGGATGCGGGGGTTAAGTTCATCGCCTGCGGGCAGGCAATGGGCTACCTGGGTGTTGAGAAAGAAGCCCTGGCGCCAGGTGTGAAAATTGCACTCACCGCCCAAACCATCATCTCCTCATATCAATTAAAAGGATATGTGTTATTCGATGATAATGTTGAGGATTGATGGGCTGAAAAGGGACTGAAAGTCGGCCTGGGCCGGGTAATTCAAAAAAATATTTTTTTGTTGAAAACCTCTCATTTTTGAAAGGCCCATTCCCTTACCTTTGCCGCAAATTTTAAAACCTTTACAGATATGGCCTCAAAAGGTAAGATCAAACAAATCATCGGCGCGGTGGTAGACGTGCATTTTCCTGGTGAAAATGTGCTGCCCGAGATCTATAATGCATTGGAACTGAAAAGGGATAACGGTGATACCCTTGTATTGGAAGTTCAGCAACATTTGGGTGAAGACAGTGTGCGTACCATTGCAATGGACGGAACGGAAGGATTGATGCGTGGTATGGAAGTGATTGATACGGGTAAAGCGATCGCTATGCCAGTAGGTGAGAACATCAATGGCCGCCTGTTCAATGTAACGGGTGATGCAATTGACGGATTGCCACAGGTGAGCAAAGTAAACGGCCGCCCAATTCACAACAAGCCACCATTATTTGAAAACCTGAGCACTGCTACAGATATTTTATATACCGGTATTAAAGTAATTGACCTGATCGAGCCCTATGCAAAAGGTGGAAAGATTGGTTTGTTTGGTGGTGCCGGTGTGGGTAAAACAGTATTGATCCAGGAGTTGATCAATAACATCGCCAAGGGTTATGGCGGATTGAGCGTATTTGCCGGTGTGGGCGAACGTACACGTGAAGGAAATGACCTGTTGCGTGAAATGATCGAAGCTGGCATCATGAAATATGGTGATGCGTTTAAACATAGCATGGAAGAAGGCGGATGGGACCTGAGCAAAGTAGATATGGAAGGATTGAAAGATTCAAAAGCCACTTTCGTTTTCGGACAGATGAATGAACCTCCAGGCGCACGTGCACGTGTGGCATTGAGCGGGTTGACCATTGCCGAATATTTCCGTGACGGAGACGGTACAGGAAAAGGAAAAGACATCTTGTTCTTCGTAGATAATATCTTCCGTTTTACACAAGCCGGTTCTGAAGTATCTGCCTTGCTGGGGCGTATGCCATCAGCGGTTGGTTACCAGCCAACCCTTGCCACTGAAATGGGATTGATGCAGGAACGAATTACTTCAACTAAAAACGGTTCTATCACTTCTGTACAGGCGGTTTATGTGCCTGCGGATGATTTGACCGATCCGGCTCCGGCCACTACGTTTGCACATTTGGATGCAACAACAGTATTGAGCCGTAAGATCGCCGATCTGGGTATCTATCCTGCGGTGGATCCTTTGGATTCAACCTCACGTATCCTTACACCATTGATCGTTGGTGATGTGCATTATGATTGTGCTAACCGTGTAAAACTGATCTTACAGCGTTATAAAGAATTACAGGATATCATCGCCATCCTTGGTATGGATGAATTGAGTGATGAAGATAAAATGACGGTGCAGAGAGCGCGTAAAGTACAGCGTTTCTTATCACAGCCATTCCACGTGGCAGAACAGTTCACAGGATTGAAGGGTGTATTTGTAAGCATCGACGATACCATCCGTGGCTTTAATGCCATCATGGACGGAGAAGTGGATGAATATCCTGAAGCAGCTTTCAACCTGGTAGGAACACTGGAAGATGCCATTGAAAAAGGTAAAAAATTAATGACCGCAGCCAACGGATAATTTTCAGATCAGTACATTGTTTTATGACTTTAGAAATACTTACCCCGGAAAAGAAACTATATAGCGGCAATGTTTATGGCGTGCTGTTGCCGGGCATTACAGGTTTATTTGAAGTGCTTGATAAACATGCTCCGCTTGTAAGCGCCTTGGGCAAAGGCAATATGAAAATATTAAAGGAGAAGAACAGCTTTGAACATTATTCTATACAAGGTGGTTTTGTAGAAGTATTGAATAATAAGGTCACCGTTCTTGTAGAAGGTGCGGTTGCCATCTAACAATTAAAATAACTCTTAAATAGAAATCCCGTCAGCTGTATAGCGGACGGGATTTTTTTATTTTGATGAAGTGAGGTCGTTATCGCAACCTGTCGAGGCTTTTTACCATCTTCTCATCCTTGTAAATGCTTCTTGCTGCCAGGAAAAGCAGAACCGGTATAACGAATGCAAACAAGCACCAAAGCGAGATACCGCCTGTTGTATATTTTCTTATCTGTGTAAAATAAAGGATCAGGTTAACCAGGCTCATCAATAGTGCAATAATGCTGATCTTCAATTGCTGGTCGCGGTTTTTGTAAAGGAAAATATCAAATAAAGCAAGAAGTGCCATTGCAATGGTAAGTACAAGCAGCAACATATTATTGTTGGTCATTGGGGAAAGTTCTTCTGCTGGTGCATTGCCGATACTGCCAATATAAAAAGGAACTTTTACAGTTACAAAACCACATGCCGATGCTGCCAATAGCCAGAGTGTTTGTATGCGTTGTATCATTGGGGAAGTTTGTAGTGTAAAGGTAGTATATAAAGTAAATAAGGTATATAGAGTATTTAAATCCTACAATCCCCGAATCCTATAAATCCTAATCCAGCTCAGGGTATAAAGGAAATTGCCCCATAAATTCATTCACCTGCTTTTTCACGGACGACAAAATAGCTGCATCATCTGCATTCATCAATACTTTATCGATCACATCCACTATAAACTGCATATGCTGTTCGGTCATGCCCCTTGTTGTTACGGCAGGTACGCCAACGCGAATACCTGAAGTAACAAATGCACTCTTATCATCATAAGGCACCATGTTTTTATTCAGGGTAATGTCTGCTTCTCCCAAAACATGCTCAGCTTTTTTACCACTAATGTTTTTATTTCGAAGGTCTATCAGCATCAGGTGATTATCTGTTCCGCCGCTAATGATCTGGTAACCTTTGTCTGTAAATAATTTTGCTATTGCCTGTGCATTGCTCTGCACTTGTTTGGCATAAACAGTAAACTCGTCAGTAAGAATTTCTCCAAACGCGATCGCTTTTCCCGCTATCACATGTTCCAGCGGGCCGCCCTGTGTACCCGGGAACACAGCCATATCAATCAAATGGCTCATCATGCGTGTATTTCCTTTGGGATCTTTTAAGCCGAATGGATTTTCAAAATCTTTTCCCATCATGATCACGCCACCTCTTGGCCCGCGCAATGTTTTATGGGTTGTAGATGTAACAAAATGGCAATGTTCAAATGGAGAGTTCAATAATCCTTTTGCTATAAGACCGGCAGGGTGAGCAATATCAGCCATCACAAATGCACCTACTTCATCAGCGGCTTTTCTTATGCGTGCATAATCAATATCACGACTGTAAGCGCTGGCACCACAAATGATCAGTTTAGGTTTTACTTCTTTTGCTTTTGCTTCCAGCATTTCATAATCTATCAAACCATCTTCTTTCTTCACACCATAAAAATGTGGGCGGTATAATTTACCGCTGAAGTTTACTGCGGAGCCATGGGTTAAATGTCCGCCCATACTCAGGTCAAGCCCAAGTATATCATCACCAGGTTGTAAAATTGCCAGCATGAGTGCGGCATTTGCCTGCGCGCCACTATGCGGTTGTACGTTCGCATATTCAACATGAAATATTTCTTTTAGCCTGTCGATTGCCAATTGTTCTGTCTGGTCAACTATTTCGCAGCCACCATAATATCTTCTGCCGGGATAGCCCTCGGCATATTTATTCGTCATCACTCCACCCATTGCCTGCATTACCTGCAGTGATGTAAAATTTTCGGAAGCGATTAGTTCAATGCCTCTTCTTTGCCTTTCCAGTTCCTGTTTGATCAGATCAAAAACGAGTGTATCTCTTTGCATGTATGCGTGTTTAAAAAATGAGGGTGTTTATGCAACTTAAAATCTTGTTGCAAAAATAGTTGTTCAGCAGGCTTCAGGCAAGATTTTACAAGGCCTGTGTATAAAGAATTTACAGAAGGCTTGCTATAAAGCTTGTTTTTACTACTTTCACACCTCCATTAAAATGTATGCATATACACTGGAACAGGAATTGACGAGGTTTTATTGAGTTCATCCAAAAAAAATTAATGAAAGCGATCATTCCCGTGGCAGGCGCCGGAGCTAAACTGAGGCCACATACATATACCCAACCCAAAGCCCTTATCCCTATAGCGGGCAAAACCATCCTTAGCTTTATAGTTGACCAGTTACACGAAGCCGGCATCAACGAATTTATTTTTATAGTGGGCTACCTCGGAGAAAAGATCCAGGAATATGTTGCACAGACCTACCCACAACTCACTACCCATTTTGTTTATCAAAATGAAAGACAGGGAACCGGCCACGCCATTGAACTTACAAAGAGTATTGTAGGCGAGGATGAAGTTTTTGTAACACTTGGCGATACCATTTGCGACTTTGATGTGAAAGAAGTGATAGCAAGCCCTTTTAGTATGCTGGGTGTAAAGAAGGTAGATGATCCAAGAAATTTTGGGGTAGCTGAAATTAATGATGATGGGTTTATAGAACACGTAGTGGAAAAACCGGCTATCCCCAAAAGCAATATGGCGCTTGTAGGTTTATATAAAATAAAAGAAAGTAATTTTTTATTTGAATGCCTGCATCATATTTTTTCTGAGAATATTAAAAGCCATGGCGAATATAATTTGACTGATGCCTTAGATTGCATGATCAAACGTGGCGCAAAATTTCAATCGTTCAGGGTAAAGACCTGGTACGATTGTGGAAAGAAAGAAACCTTGCTGGAAAGCAATGCCACACTGCTTAAGAAGTTTGGCGGCAATGTAAAAGACGGGCACGAATTCCAGGATACCATCATCATTCCGCCGGTAAGTATAGCACCGGGTTGTACCATCAAAAATGCCATTATCGGGCCGCATGTGGCTATTGGTGCTAATACTACCATTCAATATTCCATTGTCCGCGACAGCATTATTGGTTCTTATACAAACCTGTATGAAGTGGTGCTTGATAATTCTTTGATAGGAAGCGATGCTTCTGTAAAAGGATTGAGCAGGAGCCTGAATATTGGCGACAATACCGAGATTGATTTTGGATAATCCGCCGCGTGTGGGCCAGTAAATCTTTCACTATGTTTTCTAACCGTATCACAAAACTTTTTGGCATACAATATCCTATCGTCCAGGCTGGAATGGTTTGGGCTAGCGGATGGAAACTGGCGTCTGCTGTAAGCAATGCAGGAGGATTGGGGTTGATAGGTGCAGGCAGTATGAACATAGAAGTTTTGCGTGAACATATTCAACAATGCAAAACGGCAACTTCGCAACCCTTTGGTGTAAATATTCCTTTGTTATATAAGGGAATTGAAGAACAGATACGGATCATTGTCGAAGAAAAAGTGCCTATCGTTTTTACAAGTGCCGGAAACCCTAAAACATTTACAGCTCAGCTAAAAGAAAAAGGTATCACTGTTGTTCATGTAGTGAGCAGCAGCGCCTTTGCAAAAAAAGCCGAAGCAGCAGGTGTGGATGCAGTCGTGGCCGAAGGCTTTGAAGCGGGCGGGCATAACGGGCGTGAAGAAACAACTTCCTTTATACTTATCCCTGCTGTAAAAGAAGCCGTAAATATCCCTGTCATCGCTGCGGGGGGTATTGCCACTGGCAGGCAGATGCTGGCAGCAATGGTATTGGGGGCAGAGGGGGTGCAGATGGGAAGCAGGTTTGTTTGTTCTCCTGAGGCTTCCTCACACCAAAACTTTAAAAATGCCATAATACAAGCCGGTGAAGGCGATACTTTATTGAGCATGAAAAAAGTAGTGCCCGTTCGTTTATTAAAGAATCTTTTTTTTGAGCAGATAAAGAACGCGGAGTTGCAGGGAGCAACTGAAGAAGCATTGAAAGAATTATTGGGAAAGGGGCGTGCAAAAAAAGGAATGTTTGAAGGTAATCTTGATGAAGGTGAACTGGAAATAGGACAGGTAAGTGCATTGATAAAAGAGATGAAACCTGCAGCAGAAATTGTGAAGGAAGTATGGAATGATTTTCAAAGCGCATTACAAAGACCTTTATAGCGGCAATAAAAAAGGAGCAAGTAAAATTTTACTCACTCTATACCTTGATACTTTATTTACAGTTTATACTTTAATTCTTCCTAAACGCCCATTTGATCATTTCTTTCCATGTTGATTTTTTGCCGTACAACAAGATCCCCGTACGGTATATTTTTCCCGCCAGCCAGGTAGTAAATAAAAATCCTCCAATCAAACAGATCATACTCGCAAACAATTGCCAGTAAGGCACTGTGCCCGGCACGCCATAAGCTACGCGAGCCATCATTACAATTGGTGAGCTGAATGGAATAATGCTAGCCCACACTGCTAGCGGAGTACCCGGGTTTTGTACAGCCTGGGTCATGATGATAAACGAAAAGATAATCGGCATGGTAACAGGCAGAGTAAGGCTTTGAGAGCTCCCGGCATCTTCTACCACACTTCCTATAGAAGCAAACAAAGCAGAATAAAATAAATATCCCCCCACAAAATAAAAGAGAAACAAGCCTATAATTACCGGCCAGTTGGCTGTACCAAGCATGTGTGATTTGTCATAGATCCATTGAGCCTTTTCACTTGCCTGCATCATGCCACCGCCTGGCATAGTGCCATTGTGTTGTTGCAGGGCTTGTACCTGCTGTAATACATCATGCGGAATAAAAATCTGCGCAGCCATTAATAAACCAACGATCATGACGATCCACATTAAAAATTGCGTAAGGCCCACAGCCCCAATGCCGATGATCTTCCCCAACATTAACTGGAAGGGTTTGATGCTTGATACGATCACTTCAGCAATGCGGTTGGTCTTTTCTTCCATCACACCCCGCATCACCATCACGCCATATAGAAACATGGTAAGGTAGATCAGGAATCCACTGGCATACCCTATAACTGCAGCAATAGTATCATTGCTTTCCTTTACCTCATTGCCCTGTTGTTTAAGAGATTTCAATTGCGCAAATTTTGACTGACTATGTATGGAATCCAATTGAGCTCTTGTAATGCCTGCTTCCTGCAGCATATTTTCTTCAATGCTGGCATTTATTTTATTTTCTATTGACTCTGTTGCCTCAAAGCCAATGCTTTTGGGCGAACGAAGAATATAATCTGTTTTCTTTGTTCCCTCGAACTTTGGGATCATCAAAACAGCCGAATAACCCTTGTTCTCATAATTGGATGTGTCAACAGCATTTGGGAACTCGAATTGTATATCACCACTGCTTTTCAGATTGTTTTTAAAATAATTATTATCGTCGATCACTGCGATCTTCAGTACTGATTTCCCTTTTAAGGAAAGATAAGTGCTGCCTGCAATGAATACCACGAAGAGAAGCGGCGTTAAAAGGGTAGTAAGGATGAAAGTCTTGTTGCGCACCCTGGTGAGGTATTCCCTTTGTATAACTAAACTGATCTTATTCATTGTAACAAGGTTGAAATGGATTTATTTTATTTATGCGTTTAACTCACTTTCTGGAATGAGCGGGTGGTAGAATGGGTTCCTTCCACCAGCTTGATGAAAATATCATTCAGCGAAGGAAGTATTTCATTGAACCCTGCCACATTGATGTTTTGTTGTATGAAATATTGCAGTACATCATTGCTGCGGAAACCCTCGTTGATCTTTACAGTAAGCTGTCCGGCTTTCTGATCAACCAGCTCAAACGCAGGACTGTTAACACTTCCAGGAACGCCATCCAATTGAATGCCGAACTTATTCTCTTTAAAATCCTGCTTGATCTTTGATACAGTGCCATCCAGTATTTTTTTACCCAGGTTCACCAGTACAATATGATCGCAGATCTCTTCTACCTGCTCCATTCTATGTGTGCTGAATATGATAGTGCTTCCACGTTGCGCCAGGCCATAGATCTCATCTTTGATCAGGTTGGCGTTAACCGGGTCTAGCCCGCTGAAAGGTTCATCCAATATGATCAGCTTTGGCTCATGCAATACTGTAATAACAAATTGCAGTTTCTGGCTCATGCCCTTGCTCAGGTCTTCCAATTTCTTATTCCACCAGCTTTGCATTTCAAGTCGTGTGAACCAGAATTTGATCTTCTCCATTGCTTCGCTTTTGCTCAGGCCTTTTAGCTGCGCCAGGTACAATGCCTGTTCGCCGATCTTCATTTTTTTATAAAGGCCTCGTTCTTCGGGCATATAGCCAATCTTGACAATATCATTCTGGGGATCAAATCTTTTGCCATCAAAAATGATCTCGCCACTATCGGGATAAAAGATACCGGTGATCATTCTGAGCAAAGTGGTCTTACCAGCGCCATTCGGGCCAAGCAAACCAAAGATGCTTCCTTTCTCAATATTGAAACTGGTATCATCCACTGCTTTTTGTGTAGCAAAATATTTCTTCAGGTTGTGGAGTTCTAAAATATTACTCATGTTGGGTTGGAATTATGTCCCGAAATTAGTCATC
Source organism: uncultured Chitinophagaceae bacterium (assembly GCA_903884185.1). Classification (GTDB taxonomy): domain Bacteria; phylum Bacteroidota; class Bacteroidia; order Chitinophagales; family Chitinophagaceae; genus CAISDV01. The sequence continues at coordinate 14,283 of CAISDV010000162.1, forward strand.
CCCAAATATTTTCAGAATAAATTTGATGAATACCCTTCCTGGCAGGCAATGTTGACATAAAATTGATACTGCAATACCCCTTTTGCAATAATATTGCAGTTCTCAGCATATATACCTCACATGAAAAAGATACAAAGCGTCTTTATCCCTGCCTTATTGGGCATTACCCTGATCATGTTAAGCAGTTGGGGCTTTTTGGTACATAAAACGGCCCATCAGTTAGCTGTTTATGAGCTACCAAAAGAAATACAGCCTTTCTTCTTTAAGAACATCGATTATTTAGTTGCAAACTCCATTCGGCCAGATCAGAGAAGGAATGAAGACCCAACAGAAGCAACCAAACATTTTATAGACCTGGAAGCTTATGGTGATGATGCTGCTTTGAAAATGCCTTTGCACTGGGATGATGCAGTAAAGAAATATTCGAAGGATACTTTATTGAAATATGGTTATGTGCCGTATCATGTGGTATTCATGAAAGAAAAATTGACAGCAGCTTTTAAAAGTAATAATAAAGACAGTATCCTATTTTATGCGGCTGATATCGGCCATTATATTGAAGATGCACATGTGCCATTGCATACTTCAATTAATTATGACGGACAACTCACCAACCAGAAAGGCCTGCACTCACTTTGGGAAAGCACCGTGCCCGGGTTAGAGATCAATCAATACCAGCTTTCATCCAAACACAAGGCAACCTATCTCAATGATCCATCACTTGCAATTTGGACTGCTGTGAGAAAAGCAAATACTTTATTGAAAGATGTTTTTGCAAAAGAAACAGAGCTCACCAAAATATTTACTGATGCCGAAAAATACAGAACGCAAACGAGCCGGGGCAGAGAATTTAAGAACTATACTCCTGCTTTTGCAAAAGCTTACGGAGAAGCATTAAAGAATACGATCAATGAGCAATTGATCAGCTCTGCAGACCTTGTGGCAGATTTCTGGTACACGGCATGGGTAGATGCTGGTAAGCCAGACCTCTCCGGTTTATTTTCTTTGAACGATGAAGATAAAGCGGCCTTAAGAAAAGGGCAGAACTCATTCCAGAATAATACATTGATCAGGGATAGTTTGCTAATGTCATTGAAGGGCAGTAGGGTGGAGTAAAAAAGTATCTAAAGTAAATAAGGTAGATAAAGTAACTCTTGGAAAGTTAAAAACTTTCCAAGAGTTTTATATACTCTATTTACTTAAAACTAACCCTACCGAACCCGCCACCCTTTCCCCATCCATAGCAGCACTTACAATACCACCTGCATAACCTGCGCCTTCCCCACAGGGATATAAATTTTTTATCTGCGGATGTTGCAATGTTTCACTATCTCTCGGAATACGCACTGGTGAAGAAGTACGGCTTTCTGCTGCCAGGATAACCGCTTCATTGATATAATAACCATGCATTTTTTTTCCGAATGATCTAAGCCCTTCCTGTAAAGTTGTATGAATGAATTTTGGCAGCACATCACTCATTTGAGAAGAAGCAATACCTGGAAGATAACTGCATGATGGGAGCGAAGAAGAAATAGTATTACTGCAAAAGTCTGCCATTCGCTGTGCGGGCGCAACAAATTCCCCACCACCTGCTGCATAAGCGCGCTGTTCTATTGCTTCCTGGAAATGCATCAGCAACAAGGGATCATTTTCTTCATACTTCAAACCCTTATTTAATTTGTTTAAAAAATCAAATGCGTCCTAGAGTTGAACTTCTACTACCATTCCGCTATTGGCAAAAGGGTTATTTCTTTTTGACGGGCTCCAGCCGTTCACCACCAGTTCACCCGCGCTTGTTGACGCAGGTGCAATGATACCGCCCGGGCACATGCAAAAACTAAATACCCCTTTATTATTTACCTGTTCTGCCAGGCTATAGGAAGCAGGTGGCAGGAATGCCGAACGGGGCAAAGCGTTTCCGGGCTGGGCAATAGGGCAATGATATTGTATGGAATCGATCAGCGCCTGCGGATGTTCGATCCGCACACCCAAGGCAAAGGGTTTTGCTTCGATAAGCACCTTTTGCTGGTGCAGCATCCTGAAAATATCTCTTGCAGAATGCCCTGTAGCAAGAATAACAGCTTCTGAGAGTATATTATCTCCATCGGCAGTTTGAACGCCTTTCAACTCATCATTGTCTGTTATCAGCCCAACCACTTTTTTATCAAATAAAAAAATACCACCGCAGGCTATGATCTGCTCACGCATGGCAGTGATGATAGCTGGTAATTTATTGGTACCAATATGCGGGTGCGACTCATATATTATATTCTCCTCAGCCCCAAACTGAACAAATAAATTCAGGATGCGGTTAATATCGCCGCGTTTGTTGCTGCGGGTATATAATTTGCCATCGCTGTAAGTGCCTGCGCCGCCTTCGCCAAAACAATAATTGCTTTCGGGATTGATAATGCCCTCTTTATTCAGGATCGCGAGGTCTCTTCTGCGCGCACGCACGTCTTTTCCCCGTTCAAGAATGATTGGCCGGATGCCTTGTTCCAATAATCTAAGCGCAGCAAATAATCCTGCGGGGCCGGCGCCAACAATGATCACTTTTTTGGAAGAAGCAGATAATTCTTTAAATATTACTTTTTGAATATCCCGCTGATGGAAAGGTTCGTCAACAAACGCCTTAACAGTTATGTTGATCCATACCTGTTGCCTGCTTCTTGCATCAATGGATTGTTTGAGAAGATAAAAACCAGTGATATCTTTTTCTTTTTTTCCGAGGGAGCGGGCAATAGAATTTTTTATTGCATTGTCGCTGGCAGCTTCTGAGGGAAGCAGTTTAATTAAAATATCTTTTTGCATACTGTCAGGCGTTTATCCTAAAAAGTAAAGCCAATATAAATCTATTATTCTCTTTTAAAACGGAAGGTCATCCACTGCCTCAGATGGTGGTGGCATGTCTGGGCTGAACCCCGGATCTTTATCAGTTGCGGCAACTCCCAGCTTCACGGTCTCCATTCTCCAGGCATCCAGGTTGGTGATATAATTCTCTCTTCCTTCTTTAACCCATTTGGTTCCCTTGATATTAAACAACACTTTTACCTCATCGCCCATATTAAATCGATCAGGCATAGCCGTCTTGTCCTGGACACATTGTAATTTTACATAGTTTGTAATGATACGCCCGCCAATGTCTTCGCTCTTCTCTATCACAAATTCCCGCGTTTTGAAAGTTTCAGTGCGTTGAACAATATCAAATTTTGCAACTAGTTTTCCTGTGATCTCGTAACTCATTGTTTATTTTTTTGCTCGCCAAAAGTAGCAGATAAATACATGTTTTCCATGATTAAAAAATCTTTTATTCCTGTTTCAAAAATTGTACCTTTTCTATTCAACCAGGAATGCCATGCAATTCAAAAATATTTCTTCATTACTTCCTGGTGCTTCACTTCTCTTCGCGCATGGAGTATTTGGCCAGCCCACTTCATTTACTTATAAAAATTACAGGATCGAAAAGCAACAATCATTCGATAGTGGAATGTTGCAATTGATCACACCTTATTCCGACAGTATAAAAAAATACATGAACCATGTAATTGGATTTTCTGTTTATGGAATGATAAGAAAACAACCCGAAGGGCCTCTTGGAAATTATGTAACTGATGCAATAAGATCATTGGCTGAAAAAAAATTCAATA
>CAISDV010000163.1 GCA_903884185.1 uncultured Chitinophagaceae bacterium
AAATATCTCTCCGTATTTTTCTTTGAGAATATCTTTTAAAGAAATTTCCTTGCCCATCCTGTCGGGGATGCTGAGTAAGCCCGAAGGTTTTTTGATGGCAATAAACTGGTCGTTTTCAAAGATGATATCAATGCCTTTCATTTGCTGCATTTTTCTTTTTCACAAAAGACTGGTTCATGAACTTTAATAAACGAACTTCTTTTTCCTGCAGCATACGCCACCTGCCGCGGTCAACATTTTTCTTGGTGAGGTTGGCAAACATCACACGGTCAAGCCCGCGTACATCATATCCCAGCGATTCAAATATGCGCCGCACAATACGGTTGCGCCCGCTGTGTATCTCAATACCAACAATACTTTTGTCTTTGTCATCGGCGTAAGCCAAACTATCTGCCTGCACAAAACCATCTTCGAGTGTAATACCCGTGAGTATCGCTTCAAAGTCTTTTTTAGCAACTGGCTTGTCGAGCTTTACTTCATACACTTTCTTGATTTCATAAGAAGGGTGAGTAAGTTTCTGCGCCAGTTCGCCATCATTCGTTAATAACAAAACGCCTGTTGTATTTCTGTCGAGCCTGCCCACAGGATACACGCGTTCTTTGGTAGCGCCTTTCACGAGATCCAAAATTGTTTTTCTTCCTTCGGGATCTTTGGCTGTAGTGATATAATCTTTGGGTTTGTTCACCAGTATGTACACAAGATTTTTTTGTGCAAACAAACGCTTGCCTTTCATCTTCACATCTTCATTTCCATTTACACGAAATGCGGGATCATAAATAATATCTCCATTCACGGTAATAAAACCCTGCTTCACTATCTCCGCTGCTTCCCTGCGGCCGCATATACCTGAATGAGCCACGAATTTATTCAAGGGCATGGGTGTACCGGGGGCGTTGGGTGTTTCGGGATGGGGGATGTGGGATACGGGATTCGGGATTCGGGATGGGGGATTTGAGATACGGGATTTGGGATGTGAGATAGGAGATGCAGTACCCTTGCTTTTTGGCCTGGAAGCAGCACCTGGCTTTCCCTTATTTACTTCATACTTATTTACATCACTCACTATCCCCTGCTTCTTCTCCCATTTCTGCTGCCTCATGGCCTCGCCTGCTGCCCTTGCTTCTGCTTTGTACTTGCGTTTTTCCTGGCGAATGGCTTCTTTTTTCTTAGCGCCTTTTGGTTCTTTGTTGATGAACTTTTCAAATGGTTTACTCATATTTTCTGATTTGCTGTTTTCCAACAGGTGAGCAAAACTAATCTATAAAAAATAAACCCCTTCCCGTGAGGGAAAGGGCTATTATTTAAGTGGAATAAATTAAGCTGTTTTTGGAACCTGCCCACCCTGCGGGCGCATACCACGGAAACTCGGGAAACCACCTCGTCCGCCACCGCCTCTTTGCATATTGTTCTTCATTTTGGCTTTCTGATCATCTGTAAGTACAGAACCAATAACATTTTTTTGCTTTCCTGCAAGTTCTTTTAGCTGTTCTGCTTTTTGCTGCGGTAATAAAGCATCATTCTCGCGTATGGCTTTCATCTTATCACGAAAATCTTTTTCATTTGCTTTGATCTTCGATACCTGGTCATCGCTCAAACCCAGTGTCAGCTTCATTCTTTCCAATCTTGCCACACTGTTTACCCGGGCATTTATTTCAGCTCTCTTTTTCTGGTCTTCCATTTGTTTCTTCTGCTCAGGAGTATAAATAGCTTCCATTTTTGTTTTGCGTTCTTTTTGAAATGCGGCCATTTGTGATTTATATGCACCCATGGTAAGGGCATCATTTTTTTGGAGCGTTTGTAATTGCTTGCGGTAATTTTCGTTGATCGTTTTCGCCTGCTCCTGTTGTGCCTGGCTGAGTCTGGGCCTCTGCATCATTCCGCGTACCATATCCCTGCCTTGCATCATTCTGCCACCTCTTTGTTGATTCATCCTGCCACCACGTTGCCCATTTCCAGCAAATGGTTGAAATCCTCTTTGCCCACCGGGACGCTGTGGCATAAATTTATGAAACGCAGTATCCTTTCCCTGTGGGCGCTGCGGCTGAAATCGCTTCATAGCTGCAGTATCCCTGCGTATCGTTTGGGCATTTACAAAACATGTCCATAAAAGGACAGTCGTTGCTAATAACAGTATCTTTTTCATTTTCAATTGAGTTGATTCGGGTGTCTGACTCACGAAGACCTTCGGAGTTTAAAAGGCATTAGATTTTGATTAAAAAATCTGGCTTTTTTAGGTAAAACGAAAGATATGTCGGTGAGCGCAGCCGTTAATGGCCCTTCTTATTAGCCAGTTGCCCGCAGGCTGCATCAATATCCTTTCCACGGCTCCGGCGCAGCCTTGCATTTACCCTGTTCTTTTCAAGAAAGCTCATGAAGTTCTGGGTATCTTCTTCATCAGGTTTCGTGAATCTAAATTCTTCAATTGGATTGTATTCAATGATGTTCACCAGGTCAGCAGGAACCTGCCGGTAGATCTTCACCAGTTCTTCTGCATCTTTTTGCGAGTCGTTGAAATTTTTAAAGAGAATATATTCAAACGTGATCTCGTTGCCCGTTTGTTTATAGAAATGATTCAGTGCTTCTATCAGCGCTTTAATATTATTGCTTTCATTGATGGGCATGATCTCATTTCGTTTCTGATCATTCGCAGCATGAAGAGAAAGCGCCAGTTTAAATTTCACCTGGTCATCTCCCAACTGCCTGATCTGCTTTGCCACACCTGCCGTAGAAACCGTGATACGCCTGGCGCTCATGAATAAACCATCTACCGCTGTGATCCGCTCAATAGCCTTCATCACATTACTGTAATTAAGTAATGGTTCACCCATTCCCATAAAAACAATATTGCTCAGTTTCTTCTCGTATTTTTTTTCTGACTCCTGGTTGATCATCGCCACCTGGTCGTAGATTTCATCGTAGGTCAAATTTCTTTTCCTGTCCATATAACCCGTTGCACAGAATTTGCAACTCAAACTGCAACCGATCTGCGAACTAACACAAGCCGTTTTTCTTTCTTCTGTGGGAATAAGAACGCCTTCTATAAAATGCCCGTCAAATGTTTTGAAACGCGTCTTCATAGTACCATCTTCACTGGTCTGCACTTCATTAATGGTCAATGCAGGTAAAGAAAATTCACCCGCCAGTTTATTACGCAGGTCTTTGCTCAGGTTGGTCATATCATCAAAACTCCCTGCATGTTTTTGCCAAAGCCATTCATGCACCTGTTTTACACGGAACTTTTTTTCATTGATTCGTTCAAAATAATCTTCTAACTGTTCAAGAGAGAGATGACGGATATTCGGTAACGTCGACATCCTGCAAAGATAACCATTGTTTCACGCAAAGACGCAAAGGAGCAATCCCGATGCATCGGGAGCCAAGGTATCCTAAGATTTTTTCTGTGTTTCTGCGGCTACTAATAACAACAATTTGAACAGTCCTACTATTTCTTAAAATTTCTTTGCGTCTTTGCTCCTTTGTCCGCTAATCGGCGGATGAAACACTTGCTCCCGAAACTTCGGGATTTGCGTGAAACTTGCGTTCTTTGCAATCGAATTGTAAAACACAGATCATGAAAACCTGTTATATCATTGATGCAGTGCGCACACCCATTGGGCGGTATGGCGGAAAGCTGAGTACACTGCGGCCTGATGACCTGCTGGCATCGATGATCTCATCACTCATAAAAAGAAATCCATCTGTTGATGTGAATATGATCGAAGATGTGATTGCAGGCGCTGCCAACCAGGCGGGAGAAGATAATCGTAATGTGGCACGGATGGCGGCGTTGCTCGCGGGATTGCCGGTAAGCGTAGGAGGTAATACTGTGAACAGGCTTTGTGCCAGTAGTTTGCAGGCGGTGATGGATGCGTCGAGGGCAATTGCCTGCGGCGATGGGATGCTCTACATTGCAGGTGGCGTAGAAAGTATGACAAGAGCCCCTTTTGTTATTGCAAAGAGTGATGGAGCCTGGAGCAGGAAAACAGAAACATTCGATACAACCATCGGCTGGCGGTTCACCAATAAAAAATTGTCAGAAATGTATCATCCTTTTTCCATGGGTGAAACAGCAGAGAACGTAGCAAAGCAATGGAATGTGTCGAGAGAAGAGCAAGACAGGTTCGCAGTATCATCACAGGAAAAATATTTTGCAGCGCTTGCTGCAGGAAAATGGAAGGACGAGATCATCCCTGTTGATATAACAGAAAATAAAGAAGCAACTATTTTTTCCCAGGACGAACATCCACGCGAAACATCATTCGAAAAATTATCCGGATTAAAACCGGCATTCACAAAAGATGGAACTGTTACTGCAGGAAATTCATCAGGCATTAATGACGGTTCTTCTGCATTATTACTTGCCAGTGAGGAAGCGGTAAAATTATTTGGATTGAAACCTTTGGCAAGAGTGGTAAGTATGGGTATAGCAGGAGTGGACCCTTCCATCATGGGTATTGGCCCCGTACCCGCCTCAACAAAAACATTGCAGCGCGCAGGATTAAAAACAAATGATATTGGTTTGGTTGAATTGAATGAAGCATTCGCCTCGCAAAGTATTGCCTGCATCCGCGATCTGCAATTAGATATTTCAAAAGTGAATGTAAATGGAGGAGCTATTGCTATCGGTCATCCACTCGGTTGTAGCGGTGCAAGAATATCCACTACATTATTGCACGAGATGAAAAGGCAAAAAATAAAATATGGATTGGCGACGATGTGCGTTGGTGTTGGACAAGGCGCCGCAATGATCTATGAAGGGTTGTAGAATTTATTTATAATACGTCTCATCCAAATAAAATAATCCATCCCCTTTTTTCCAGTACCAGAATTTTCCTTTGTACACACAATATTCTCCCTTGAGGCTTTTGGTGGCCAATTTTTCAGGCACATACAATATGCGCGGTGGCAACATTTTATAACGGTTCACCAGGTTTGCTTTTTCAAGAGGTGTAAATGTTCTTGCGAGACCGGCATAACTCACTTGTATAGGTAAATTTTCTTTGGGAGTGATCACGCGGCCCAATCCATCAATCACGATCATTGGGTTATCAGCGCTTACTGTATTAGATTCTGGGCTTTTTTTAAAGGAAGAACTTGGGTGCGATTTTTTACTGCAAGCCGCCAGTATGAATACCGCTATGGCAAAGAGTAGTAGCCTGAATTTCATATGCACTTTTAGCACTAATATCGAATACTATGCCAAAAAAGGGCTATGAAGTAAAGTGAAGATCGATCAATGCTTTTTGTGTGTGGGATGATTGTTCATTTTTTGACAGGTTCTTTACCAGGCAATTGCCTTCTTCCAATTCTTTGCTGCCAATGATTACTGCAAATGCAATATTTTTCTTCTCCGCATATTTGAATTGCTTATCAAACTTTGCCTGCTCATGATATATTTCGCAACGCACACCTTTCTGCCTCAGTTGCTGCATCAAACCAAAAGCAACTCTGCTCTCTGCTTCGCCTAAATTAAAAAACAACACTTGCGCTCCTTTCTGAACATCAGTTGGAAACAGTTTTAATTCTTCCATCACATCATATATCCTGTCAACCCCAAATGAAATACCCACACCCGGAATATTCGGAACATCAAAAGTTCCTGTGAGATCATCATAACGCCCGCCGCCGCCAATGCTGCCCATTTGTACATTCTTTGCTTTTACTTCAAAGATGGCGCCGGTATAATAATTAAGCCCTCTTGCTAATGTGAAATCAATTGAAAGTTTTGGATGGAAACTGAGAATGTATTCCAATTCTTCAATTCCCTTTTTTGCAATTTCATTATTAGCGGTCAAAGATTTTATTTGTGCCAGTTTATTTTCATTCGTTCCGTTGATACTCAAATATTTTTCGATCAGTCCAACCTGCGATTCATTCAATCCTCTTTGTGCCAGTTCTTCTTTTACTTTTTCCAACCCAATCTTGTCCAGCTTGTCAATTGCAACTGTGATATCTGTCAATTGTTTTTCAGAATTCGAACCAACTAACTCAGCCAATGCCGCTAATAATTTCCTGCTATTGATCTTTATTTCTACTTCAATTCCCAATTGTTCAAAAACAGAAGCATAAATATTGGCGAGCTCCACTTCATTCAATAAAGAATAACTTCCTACCACATCTGCATCACATTGATAGAATTCACGGTAGCGCCCACGCTGAGGCCTGTCTGCCCGCCACACCGGTTGTATTTGATAACGCTTAAAAGGCATCGACAACCTGCCATGATTCATAGCCACATATCTCGCAAAAGGAATAGTGAGGTCATAACGCAGGGCACGTTCTGTAATGCCTTTTGTATTTTTCCCTTCCAATACTTTTTCAAAATCTTCTTTTGCCTGTTGCTGTTTGGCTGGATTATCGAGGCCGTTATTTAAAATTTTAAAAATGAGTTTATCACCTTCATCGCCATACTTGCCCATTAAAGTGTCCAGGTTCTCCATGGCAGGTGTTTCCAAAGGTTCAAAGCCATACAATTCAAATACATTTTTAATGGTATTGAATATATGGCCGCGCTTGCGGACAATATCCGGATCAAAATCCCTGGTGCCTTGCGGCAATGATGGTTTAGCCATGTTGGGTTGAATATTTTTTTATGACCGCTGCACAAACTTTATCCAGCATATCAAATACAAGGTGAAAATCTTTTTCAGTCCCATACCACGGATCGGGTACATTCATGTTTTGCCCTGGGTATTGTTCATTCATGAGCAGCGCCGTTTTTTTCTCATCCCAAAGTTTCCCGCTTATTCTTTTCACTTCATTATAATTATCCGAATCCATCACATAGATCTTGTCGAACCGCAGCATATCCTCAGCCAGGAACTGCCTGCACTTTTGCAAAGAGATATCAATGCCATTCAGTTTTGCCACTTTCTGCGATGAATGATGTGGTGCTTCTCCAGTATGATAATTACCTGTGCCCGCACTGTCAACTTTCCAATCCAGCCCTGCTCCTTTCACTTTCTGTTGTAAAATACCCTCTGCCAAAGGGCTCCGGCAAATATTGCCCAGGCAGACCATTAGGATGTTCATTATGTCAAAGATAAGATGTATGTACGATGTTAGATGTGGGATGTTAGATGTGATGGGACACATCGTACACCGTACATCTAACATCAAACATTATGGAAATTATCCAACCCCGCATCTCATTAATGAACAGACCTGTTCTTTGACTTCATTCATCACAACCAAAACATTTTGTATGAAACCTGAAATCATTCTTCAGAGTGATGTCCTCGACATTGTCTTTGAAAATAAGAACAAAGCTTACGGCGCCTATGAATTGCGCAGGCATTATAATGGCCGCCTTATACGGGCTATTATCATTACCCTTTCTGTCTTTCTCATTTTTGCAGTATTACAAGGCTGGAAAATACCGCACAGGGTGGGAACTGTTGAAGTATTGCGGTTAGATACGATGAAACTCATCGAGGTAGACATTCATAAGGAAATTGTACCGCCGAAGCAACTCGAAGTGCAGCAGCCAAAAGCTCTGGCTGCAGACAATGGTACACCTCCGAAGATAGTTCCTGATGTATTGGTCACAAAGCCAATAGCCACCGTCGAGTCGCTCGAAAACAAAATCATCACCAATCATACTAATGAAGGTGCGCCAGTTGGCATAAGCGAAAATATCACCCTTCAGCCAAGTGGTTCCGGAGCACCGGCAGCAACTGGTGTTGAAGAATTAGAACCTACCGGCCCTATAGAAAGACCCGACCTAATGCCCGAATTTCCCGGTGGTACAGCCGCATTGCTCAAATTCATGCAGCGCAACCTTAAAGAACCCGACGACCTGGAGCAGGGCCAGAAACTGCTCGTGATATCAAGATTTGTGGTAGACAGCTCAGGGAATATTGTTGATATAGGCATCATCCGGAATGGCCGGAAAGACCTGGACGAAGAGGTTATGCGCGTGGTAAAGAAAATGCCCAAATGGAAACCAGGCATGCAACACGGGCACCATGTGCCGGTTTACTTCAGGCTGCCCGTCACTTTTGTATCGGCAGAATAGAATAATTCTCTAAATTGCCCATCCCTCATTTGAAATAATTGTTAAATGGAAAGAGATTTTAAACAAACAGAGAGGAAAAGATTTAATTTGATGCGGAGGTCGAAAGACTTTACCATGGCAGGGCTTATTTTAGCAATGGCTGTGATCATGTTATGGGGCGATAAATTGGGCAACGACAGGTTGAGGGATTTTATCCTGGAAAAAGATCCAATGATGCGTTATTTATTTGGCAGTTTGTGTCTTATATACGGTAGTTTCAGGTTGTACAGGGGAATAAAGATGGATACATGAGAACTGAAAGATCAATTGGATGGATTTGTTTGTTTGTGTTATGGGCAGCCATTGCATCCTGTGGACATAAGCCACCGGAAAAAAAATCACTGCCAGATACCACGCCAAAACATGGAACTATATATATTAGCGTGGATGAAAGTTTCAGGCCGGTCATAGAGGAAGAGATCAAAGTCTATGAATCCTCATTTCCTGAAACACATATCATTGCTTCTTATAAATCCGAATCCAATTGCTGGAGAGACCTGCAGGGCGACAGTAACAGTATGGTTATTGTGGCCCGCCCCCCTACAAAAGAGGAGGTATCGTTCTTTGAGAATAAATTATCTTTCCACCCGTATTACGATATACTGGCGTATGATGCAGTGGCGGCCATTGTGAATATTCATTCAGCCGACAGTGTTTTTACGCTGGCTAAATTGAAAGATATTCTGAGTGGTAAGAACAATACTACCGCGCTGATGGATGGAAATAATTCAACCAGCACGGTTCGTTACCTGCAGGACAGTATATTGCATGGCGGAAAATTTGGAAAAAATGTAGTGGCTACCCAGGGTGATGACTCAGTGATAAATATTATTTCCAATTCGCCTGGAGCCATTGGATTTGTGGGATTGAGTTGGGTAGGAAATTCAGACGACCCTAAGCAACTGGCTAACCTGGAAAAAATACGCCTGGCATTGGTAGAATGTGTTACATGTGAAGAGAAAGGATATTTTGCGAAACCTTCACAGGCAACTTTAACCTATGGACAGTATCCTCTGGCAAGGCCTTTGTATTGTATTGTAAAGGATAATGCATCCGGGCTGGGCGCAGGTTTTATGGCCTTCATGGGTTTGGAAAGAGGGCAACTGATTTTTAGGAGATCTTACCTGGTACCAGGCAAGATCAATTTTTTAAGACGAAATGTTATTCCAGGATAAGGATCACATAATCAACTATAAAAAAAACATGATGAAGAAGACCGTTTCTTTTTTTGTGACAGTTTTGATGACTGTAAATTTTCTGATGGCACAAAGCCTGGCAGAAGGTATTAAAGACCTTGATTACGAAAAGAATAAGAGCGCAATGGATGTTTTGCAGAAAACATTCAATGCAAATCCGAAAGACCCGCAGGCCATTTATTGGCTTGGACAGGCAATGATCGCAAATGGAAATGTAAAAGGCGCAAAAGACCTTTACCAGAAATCATTGGCCGATGGTGTGAATGATCCATGGATTTGGGTAGGACAAGGCCATACTGATATTTTATTAGGTGGAGATATCAATGCAGCCAAACAAAAATTTGAGCAGGCTATCACAGCAACTACAGAAACAAGAGGCAAGAACAAAGGCAAGCCAGCCGTAGGTATTTTAAATGCTATCGGCCGCGCAAATGCAATAGGGCATGATGCTTCAGGCAGCAGCGCCAAACTGGGCGACCCGGTTTATGGTATTGATAAATTGAAACAAGCGGCTACTATAGACCCGCTTACAACTAATCCCGATATTTTCATCAACATGGGTATCCTTTACCTGAAAACTGGTGGAGAGCAAGGTGGCGAAGCCGTAAAAGCATACCAGGAAGCAATTCAGCACGATCCAAAAAATGCCCGTGCCATGTACCGCATCGGGCTGATATATAAAAGCCAGAACAACCTTGAATCATTGACCAAATATTTTGGTGATGCCATTGCGGCAGACCCAACCTTTGCACCTGCATATCTTGCATTGTTTGATTACTATTCTTTAAAGGATGTGAACAGGGCGAAAGAATATATCGACAACTTTTTAAAGTATGCCGATAAAGACCCTGCTAATGATGTGTACTATGCTGATTATTTATTCAGGGCAGGTAAATACAATGAATCACTGGCTAAAGTAAAAGAGATAGACGCTGCTGCAGGCGCTGCCAATGTTCCTCAGTTGAATATTTTGTATGCCTATAACTACAATAAACTGGGAGATTCTGTTCAGGCAAAATCGTATGCAGAGAAATTTTTTGCAACAGCACCACCGGAACTCATCAAACCAGAAAATTATGATATAGCCATTGATATCTTCTCTAAATTCCCTGGAAGCGAAGCACAAACGGCCAGCTATATACAAAAAGCAATTGATAATGATACTTCCAGGATAAACAAAGGGAACTTAATGGACCGGGCCGGTGCTATGTACGCCAAATCAAAAGACTATGCCAACCAGATGATATGGATGCAGAAAAAAATAGACCTGAATGGCGGAAGAATGGGCGAGTATGATTATTTCCAAATGACGAGCACGGCATTAAATATGAAGGATTATACTAAGACAATAGACCTGGCGAAAAAATATATGGCTGCATTTCCCGACAAACCACAGCCATATTCGATCTTTAGAAGAGCTTCAGTTTTAAGCGATCCCGATACCAGCGGGCCTGTTATTGCAAACCTGATCTACCTCGATTCACTCTATTATATCCAGGGGATCGAGAAACGCCGAAGCGATATTTTCAAGAACCTATACTACATGATCAACTATTATGTATACAAGACAAAAGAGCTGGACAAAGCGCTTGATGTAGCCAATAAGATGCTGGAGCTATATCCGGCACCAGGTGGCGAAGAAAATACGTACGCTTCCGGCGCAAAAGGCCAGATAGAAACCGGGATCGAGAAACTGAAACATCCGCCGGCCCCGGCCCGGCAGGGAAGCAAGTCATCGGGTGGCAATCCTCCCAAATAAAATAATAAATTAAACTCCTCCTTCGCGGGGAGTTTTTCTTTTATTTATATGCCTTACAGGCTTATTTTTGCTGCTTATTGTACCACTTATGAACGGGTTGTCCCTTTTTTTAGATGTAAATGAAAGTGCCGCTGTTGATTATTTCCCCATCGCTGTTCAATTGATCTTCGCCGTTGGCTTTGTTGTTACCATGATCGCCGTCTCTGCCTGGGCAGGCCCCAAACGCAAAACAAGTGATAAATTAGAAACATTTACAAGCGGTATTGCTACCCATGGAGATGCCAGGCAACCTATGGCCGTTAAATATTTTCTAGTTGCCATTTTATTTGTACTCTTTGATGTGGAAGTGATATTCTTCTATCCATATGCTGTTAATTTCAGGGCATTGGGATGGGATGGTTTTTATGCTGTATTGATGTTTGTTGCTTTTTTTCTTGCAGGATTTATTTATATCATTAAGAAAGGCGCACTGGATTGGGAAGGTTAAATTAAATAATTGATTATGTCACGCCCCGTTAGATTTAATATTTACCAGAAAGAAGCAGACGCAAAAACTGCTGTCAGCATGACGGAAGCGCCCGAAGGTTATACAGGCGACGGCTTCTTTACAACTAAATTGAGTGATGTGGTAGGGTTGGCGCGTAAGAATTCTATCTGGCCCTTACCCTTTGCTACCTCCTGTTGCGGCATAGAATTTATGGCAACCATGGGATCACATTATGACCTTGCAAGATTTGGAAGTGAACGCGTAGGTTTTTCGCCACGTCAATGTGATTTGCTAATGGTGATGGGGACCATCGCTAAAAAAATGGCGCCAGTTCTACGCCAGGTATACCTCCAGATGGCAGAGCCACGCTGGGTTCTAAGCATGGGAGCCTGCGCATCAAGTGGCGGCATCTTTGATACTTACAGCGTTTTACAGGGTATTGATCAGATTATCCCAGTTGATATATATATACCCGGTTGCCCTCCAAGACCCGAAGCAGTATTGGATGGTTTTATGCGGATACAGGAACTCGTTGGACAAGAAAGCATCCGCAGAAGAAACAGTGAGCAATACAAAGGATTGCTGGAGAGTTACGGCATACAATAATAATTTGTTGTTTGGAATTTTATAAATGCAGAATGAAATGTCATTGACCAACGAAAGGATCAAACAGCGTTTGCAGGAAAAATTCGGAGAGGCCGTTTCCGGTTTCGAAGAACAATATGGCATGCTCAGTTTTGAAGTACCCAATGAAATGAATTTAAAAACATTGCAGTTCCTTTATGATGATGAGGAATTGAAATTTCGTTTTCTTACCGACCTCTGTGCAGTAAATTACCCCGAACAGGAAGGCAGGGAGCTGGCAGTTGTTTATCACCTTCATAATCTCACTGATAACACCCGCATCCGTTTTAAAATATTTACAGATATCAAAAAACCGGATGTTTTTACGGCTGTTAAATTATTCTCCTCCGCCAACTGGATGGAAAGAGAAACCTATGATTTTTTTGGAGTGAATTTCGTGGGGCATCCCAATCTCAAGCGCATTCTGAATGTGGATGAGATGGATTATTTCCCACTGAGAAAAGAATACCCGTTGGAAGAACGCACCAGAACAGATAAAGATGATGCCATGTTTGGCCGCGGGGGAACCATGAATTAATAAAATCCGGAACACAGAATATGCAGGAACACCAGCATCATATTAAGTTACCAGAAGGCTCCATAGAAAAGCAGACCACTACGCTGAACCTTGGGCCTACACATCCTGCCACGCACGGTGTGTTTCAGAATATCCTGGAGCTGGATGGAGAACGCATTGTATCTGCCGAACAAACCGTTGGATATATTCATCGTGCGTTTGAAAAACTCGCAGAACGCAGGCCTTTATATCAAATTACAACTCTTACTGACCGTTTGAATTATTGCAGCAGTCCTATTAATAATATGGGCTGGCACATGACCTGCGAAAAATTGCTGAAGATTGAAACGCCAAAGCGAGTAGATTATTTGCGCATCATCATCATGGAATTGGCGCGTATCTCTGATCACCTGATCTGTAACTCGATAGTTGGGGTTGATAGCGGTGCTTATACAGGTTTCCTTTATGTAATGCAATACCGCGAACTGATCTATGAGATATATGAAGAGATCTGCGGTTCACGCCTTACAACAAATATTGGAAGGATCGGTGGGTTTGAAAGAAATTTTAATGCAGTTGCTTTTGAGAAGTTGGAAAAATTCCTGCGCGAATATCCCAAAGTGCTGAAAGAATTTGATAACCTGTTTGTCCGCAACAGGATATTTATGGATCGCTTGCAGGGAACAGGCGCCATCAGTGCAGAGAGGGCGTTGAACTATGGGTTCACCGGGCCAAACCTTCGTGCATCAGGAGTGGATTATGATGTTCGTGTACACAATCCTTATTGCAGTTATGGTGATTTTGATTTTATTATTCCTGTAGGAAAGACCGGGGATAATTATGATAAATTTTTAGTGCGTGATGAAGAAATGTGGCAGAGCCTGAGCATAATTGAACAGGCGTACAGGAAAGTGCAGGACTTCAAAGGAGCCGATGCAGAAGTATTTCATGCCGATGTTCCTGAATATTACCTGCCCGAGAAAAAAGACGTGTACACTAAGATGGAAGCGCTGATTTGGCATTTCAAGATCATCATGGGCGAAACAGATATTCCAAAAGGTGAAGTATATTTCAGCGTGGAAGGGGCTAATGGTGAACTTGGTTTTTATCTGATCAGTGATGGCGGAAGAACCCCTTACCGTTTGCATTTCCGCAGGCCTTGTTTTGTTTATTACCAGGCTTACGAAGAGGTTACCAAAGGTTCTATGCTCAGCGATGCTATTATTACCATGAGCAGTATGAACCTGATAGCAGGGGAGATGGATGCGTAGTTGATGAATAATTATTGAGAAGTATTTTTTGAATAAATGTTATGATCAAATTTTCTGAAGAAAAACTGGCGGAAGTAAATAAGATAGTGGCACGCTATCCCGCAGGAAAACAAAAAAGCGCACTGCTGCCGGTACTACACCTCGCACAGGAAACTTTTGGCGGATGGCTGAGCGCAGAAACAATGGATTATGTGGCCACTCTTTTACAGATACAGCCCGTTGAAGTATATGAGGTAGCTACTTTCTACAGCATGTATAATCTGAAACCGGTTGGAAAATATATGTTCGAGGTTTGCCATACCGGCCCCTGCATGATCAATGGTAGCGATGAGATCATTCAATATATAAAATCGAAATTGAATATTGGAGCGGGAGAAACAACTGCAGATGGATTGTTCTCATTAAAGACAGTTGAATGTTTAGGCGCCTGCGGTTATGCGCCAATGATGCAGCTAGGAAAGAATTACCGGGAACATTTGACAAAAGAAAAAGTGGATGCTATTATTGATGAGTGCAGAAAAAATGCAGCAACAAATAATTAACCATGATAAAACGCAACCTGATATTCATTCTTGTTTCCTGCTGGGCATTTCATGCAACAGCACAAACAGGCCGCGAAAAAGAAGTAATGGATAAAATGGAAAATCTGAACAATGCCATTTTTGTAAATAAAGACAGTGTAGCGCTGGCAGGCATGCTCGACGAGAAGCTGAGCTACGCTCATTCAGACGGACATATCGAGAATAAAGCAGAGATGATAAAAAATGCGGTGCACAACCTCACTACTTACCGTAATGTGGGTATGGAAAAAACAAGCGTTGTATTTTTTAATAACACAGCTATTGCCAGGCAACAACTGAATGCGCTTCAAACAGATAATACAGGAAAAGAATCTCCATTGCATTTAGGAATATTACAGGTTTGGATACAAGAAGGCAAACAATGGAAATTAGTTGCAAGGGAGAGTGTAAAACTGGCAGTGAATTAATAAATATTTTATGGGTATTACAAATGCAATATTGAGAGTGAGGGAACATCGTAAATCAGAAAATTTTGCAGATGTTGAGTTTATGGTTGATAGCGGTGCAGTATACAGTTTAGTGCCGGGTAAAATTCTTGATGAATTAGGGATAGAGCCATATAAAGAAATGAGTTTTTCACTCGCCGATGGAACAACAGTTAAAAGGAGGATCAGCTCAGCTTATTTTGAATTTGAAGGAGAAGGTGGTCCGGCACCGGTAGTATATGGAGAGGAAGGCGACACTCCATTACTTGGTGCAACAACATTGGAATCTATTGGTTTGATATTAAATCCGTTTACGAGAACATTACATCCAATGAGGATGTTAATGGCCGGGTTAAAAAAATAACGGGGCAGGTATGAGTAAAAAATTATTATTAGAAAAAGCACATGTTGAAGGTATCCGTGGCTACGATGTGTATCGCCGTGAAGGCGGTTATCGCAGTGTGGAAAAGGCTTTGAAAGAAATGAACCCTGCTGCGGTTGTAGAGGAAGTAAAGAAAAGCGGATTGCGTGGCCGCGGTGGCGCCGGTTTTCCATGCGGAATGAAATGGAGTTTCCTTGCAAAAGTAGAAGGTGTTCCAGCACATCTTGTTTGCAATGCAGATGAAAGCGAACCCGGTACTTTTAAAGACAGGTACCTGATGGAATTTCTTCCGCATCTTTTAATTGAGGGATTGATCGTTTCTTCATTCGCGCTCAATAGCCATGATACTTATATATATATCCGCGGCGAATATGCCTGGATCATAGACATACTCGAAACAGCTATCGAAGAAGCAAAAGCAAATGGCTGGCTTGGAAAAAATATTTTAGGAAGCGGCTTTGAATGTAATATCCATGTACATCGTGGCGCCGGCGCTTATATCTGCGGCGAAGAAACTGCATTGCTTGAATCGCTTGAAGGTAAACGTGGCAACCCACGAATCAAACCTCCTTTCCCTGCGGTAAAAGGTGCCTGGGACAGGCCAACAGTTGTCAATAATGTCGAAACGATAACAGCAGTAGTTCCTATTATTAATATGGGTGGAGATGAATATGCAAAGATCGGTGTAGGTAAATCAACAGGAACAAAACTCATCTCAGCTTGTGGCAATATCAACAAGCCCGGGGTATATGAAATGGATATGACCATCACCGTTGAAGAATTTATTTACAGCGATGAATATTGTGGCGGAATCCCCAACGGGAAAAAATTAAAGGCCTGCATTCCCGGAGGCTCATCAGTTCCCATCCTTCCTGCTAATTTATTATTGAAGACAGCCAAAGGCGAACCAAGACTGATGAACTATGAAAGTTTATCTGATGGTGGTTTTATATCAGGCAGTATGATGGGTTCAGGTGGCTTTATTGTGTTGGATGAAGACCAGTGCGTTGTTCGGCATACTTATACTCTGGCACGTTTCTATCGCCATGAAAGTTGCGGACAGTGTTCTCCCTGCCGTGAAGGAACCGGCTGGATGGAAAAAATATTAAAGAACATTGAAGACGGAAAAGGTAAGATAAGCGATATAGATCTTTTGTGGGATATTCAGCGCAGGATAGAGGGAAATACGATTTGTCCGCTCGGTGATGCAGCAGCATGGCCCGTTGCAGCAGCGATCAGGCATTTCAGGGATGAGTTTGAATGGCATGTGCTGAATCCTGAAGAAGCAAAAGTTAGGAATTATGGATTGGCACATTATGCCGATCCTATTCATGTAGCAGTTTGATAATACGGATGACAAATAAAATATAATGGCTGAACAACAATTGTTTAAAGTAACCATCGACAACATCACCGTGGAAGTGCCGGCCGGGACAACCATCCTGAATGCTGCGCGCAAGATCGGTGGCGAAGTGGCGCCGCCCGCGATGTGTTATTATAGCAAGCTGAAAGACAGTGGTGGCAAATGCCGTACATGTTTAGTGGAAGTGAGCAAGGGTTCTGAAAAAGATCCGCGCCCCATGCCTAAGTTGGTGGCGTCTTGTCGCACGACTGTTATGGACGGAATGGAAGTGAAAAATATCACCAGTGAAAAAGCATTGGATGCACGTAAGGGCGTAGTAGAATTTTTATTGATCAACCATCCGCTGGATTGCCCTATCTGCGATCAGGCCGGAGAATGCGACCTGCAGAATCTGAGCTATGAACATGGCAATGAAGGCACCCGTTATGAATTCCAGCGTAGAACATTTGAGAAACATAGCCTCGGCCCATATATTCAACTGCATATGACGCGTTGCATACTCTGTTTTCGTTGTGTGTACACTGCCGACCAGCTCACCAATAAAAGAGAACATGGTATTTTAGACAGGGGCGACCATTCTGAGATCGCCACTTATATTGAGAAGAGTTTAGAAAATGATTTTATCGGGAACGTGATAGATGTTTGCCCGGTAGGCGCTTTGACCGATCGTACATTCCGTTTCAAGAATCGTGTATGGTTTACCAAACCGGTTGATGCGCATAGAGATTGTCCAACCTGTTCAGGAAGAGCACAATTATGGATGAGAGGAGATGAAGTATTCCGTGTAACAGCACGCAAAGATGAATGGGGTGAAGTGATGGATACTCCCGATGGAAAACCCGGATGGATCTGTAATACCTGCCGCTTCGAAAAGAAAAATACAAGCGACTGGGTGATAGAAGGGCCAACAAAAGTGGATCGTCATTCAGTAATATCACAAGGGCATTATATTGGAATGAAAGTTCCCAATGAAACATTCCAACCATTAATGAAAGGGCGTGAACCTAAATTAATGATGGATATTCATGATGTGAGTGAAGTGAATAAAACAAATATCGACCTGAGCCTGATAGAAGGCCCGGCAACAAGTGAAACATTTTCTCCTGACGCTTAAAAGTGAAAGGGTAAAATATATTGATTCATTAAATAAAGATGTCCGCCGTGGCGGAGACGATGTATGACAATACTTGCATTTGATTGGATCTTATTGCTCGAAAAATTTATCCTGATCGTCGTAGTGATCTTCGGTAGCCTGGGTATTGCATTATACAGCACATTCGCTGAACGCAAGGTGGCAGGCATATTGCAGGACAGGCCCGGGCCTAATCGTGCAGGGCCATTTGGTTTATTTCAACCATTTGCAGATGGGTTAAAACTCATCATGAAAGAAGAGATCATCCCTACTAATTCCAGCAAATTCCTTTTTGTACTTGGGCCTATCCTTGCCATGACAGCTGCATTAATGACATCGGCGGTGATACCATGGGGAAGCAAAGTGCATCTATTTGGAAGGGATATTAGTTTACAGATCGCTGATGTGAACATTGGCATCTTATACATTTTTGGTGTAGTGAGTATGGGTGTATATGGCATCATGATTGGTGGTTGGGCATCTAATAATAAATTCTCGTTGATGGCGGCATTGCGTGGCGCATCACAAGCCATCAGCTATGAACTGGCTATGGGCTTGAGTTTGATCGCATTGCTCATGCTCACAGGAAGCCTCAGCCTTAAAACAATTGTTGAACAGCAAATGGCACCGGGGCATTGGTGGAACATCGTTTATCAGCCCGTTGGGTTTTTAATATTTATCATCTGCGCATTTGCAGAATGTAACCGTACGCCATTTGATCTTCCCGAAGCAGAGAATGAACTGAACTTTGGTTACCACCAGGAATACTCATCCATGAAACTCGGCTTCTATCTTTTTTCGGAATACGTGAATATGTTTATCAGCAGCGTGGTGATGGCTTGCTTGTTCTTTGGCGGATATGATATTCCTTTTGTGAACGAGGCAGCCTTATCACCCAACACTGCAGCCACGCTAGGCGTACTGGCTTTACTGATCAAGTCGTTTATTTTCATTTTTATATTTATGTGGGTGAGATGGACCATCCCAAGATTCAGGTACGACCAGTTAATGAATTTAGGATGGAAAACATTGGTGCCGCTGGCATTGATCAATATGCTCGTGACAGGTGCAGTAATATTATGGAGAATGGGCGCATAAAATGAGGAACAGATAAACTTGGTATCAATTGGCATTAAAAATATTTTTGCGACAGTTAAAATTTCTTTGAGGAATACAGTATGCAGGCATTAACTACAAGAGCAAAGCAGGTTCAACGTAAACCACTCAGCTGGGTGGAAAGGATATACCTGTGGAATATCTTCAAAGGCATGCTGATCACCTTCAGCCATATCTTTAAAAAACAGCCTACCATTCATTACCCCGAACAGAAAAGAACATTCAGCCCTGTCTTCCGCGGATTGCACGTATTGAACAGGGATGAGGAAGGCCGCGAACGTTGTACAGCCTGCGGGCTTTGTGCTGTAGCTTGCCCGGCTGAAGCCATTACCATGGAAGCGGCAGAGCGGATGCAGGGAGAAGAACATTTATACCGCGAAGAAAAGTATGCAGCAAAATACGAGATCAATATGCTGCGCTGTATCTTTTGTGGTTTGTGTGAAGAAGCTTGTCCAAAGGATGCCATTTATTTGAGTGAAACTTTCACTCCCTCAGATTTTACAAGAGAGAGTTTTATTTATGGAAAAGAAAACCTTCTGATACCCGATCCTGTAAAACAGCCTGAAGCATTTGCAAAGGCAAGAGGATTGAATTAAGAGGAGATTACCAAATTGAAAGGATGAACATAACACAAATATTATTCTGGATTTTAAGCGGTGCTGCTGTAATAAGCGCCATCATGGTAGTGGTGAGCAGGAATCCTATACACAGCATATTGTGGCTGATAGTAGTGTTTTTCTGTATCTCGGGCCACTATATTTTATTGAATGCGCAATTCCTTGCCATCGTTAACCTGATCGTGTATGCAGGAGCCATTATGGTTCTGTTCCTCTTTGTGATCATGCTAATGAATCCCAACAAAACAAATGCGCAGCAAAAAAGTCTGTGGAAGAAACTGGTTGGTGTGATCGCCGGTGGATGTTTTTTACTTACATGGATACCATTAATAAAGCAAGCGCCGGAGATACATAATAAAGTGGCGCTTTTAAAAGATGGAAATATTGGGCTGATAGGTAACCTCGGAAAAGTATTGTTCAGTGATTATCTCGTGCCTTTTGAAATTACCAGTGTCTTGTTTTTAAGTGCGATGGTAGGAGCTGTAGTAATTGGAAAGAAAGAATAACAATTGAAACCTTTATAAATGCCGATCGAATATTATATTTTTTTATCACTGGCCCTGTTTAGCATAGGTATCGTGGGTGTACTCACCCGCCGCAATGCCATTGTTGTTTTTATGTGTATTGAGCTCATGCTAAATGCCGTGAATCTCTTGCTGGTGGCATTTTCAAAAATGTATTATGCGATGGCTGTGGTAAATAATAGTGCAACTACTTTTGGAACAGACGGGCAGTTGTTTGTATTCTTCATCATGGTAGTGGCTGCCGCAGAAGTAAGTGTGGGATTGGCAATCATTGTTATGATGTACAGGAATACGCATTCGGTAGATATTAATTTTTTAAACAGGTTGAAGAACTGATATGAGTGAAACGTTTGTAAAAATATTGCTCGGCTTTATTGTACTGTGGCCTTTTGCGGGATTCGTACTCAATGGATTGGGTTGGCATGGCAATAGTAAAAAAGCCATTGCGCGCTATGCATGTTATATGGTGCTTTCTTCTTTTGTTGCCAGCGTAGTTATATTCTTTGCAATAAAATCACATGGGGCTTATACCGTCACTTACTTTAATTTTCTTGACACAGGCTCATTAAAAATTTCCTTCTCATTTCAGGCCGACCAGCTATCATCATTATTCCTGTTAATTATTACAGGCGTAGGTTTTTTGATACATGTCTATTCCGCCGCATACATGCATGAAGAAGAACCCAAACATTATGCACGGTATTTTGCCTATCTCAATCTCTTTATTTTCTTCATGCTGTTGCTGGTGCTTGGCGCCAACTATGTGATCATGTTCTTTGGATGGGAAGGAGTAGGGCTTTGCTCTTATTTACTCATCGGCTACTGGTTTAAGAACAATGAATATAATTATGCAGCAAGGAAAGCCTTTATCATGAACCGTATTGGCGATCTCGGTTTCCTGTTGGGTATTTTCTGGCTGATATCAAAACTGGCTACTGTTGATTATGCAACAGTGTTTGCACAGGCACAATCGCTTAGCAATTTTGATGTAACCATGATCACGTTACTGTTTTTTGTCGGCGCCATGGGTAAAAGCGCACAGATACCTTTATATACCTGGTTACCCGATGCTATGGCAGGCCCCACGCCCGTATCCGCACTGATACATGCAGCAACCATGGTAACAGCGGGTATCTACATGATCGCGCGCAGTAATGTATTATATAGTATGAGCGAAGTGACGATGAACATTGTGGCCATCGTTGGATTGGTGACAGCTTTATTTGCAGCCACCATCGCTCTCAAACAAAATGATATTAAAAAAGTACTGGCCTACTCAACAGTGAGCCAGTTGGGTTATATGTTCCTTGGCCTGGGCGTAGGTGCTTATACAGGCGCAGTGTTTCATGTAATGACACATGCATTCTTCAAAGCATTATTATTCCTTGCAGCAGGATCTGTTATCCATGCCATGCATCATGAACAGGATATCAGAAAAATGGGTGGATTAAAAAAATATCTCCCCATCACACATATCACTTTTCTCTTAGGATGTTTGGCCATTGCAGGCATACCACCATTCAGCGGTTTCTTTTCAAAAGATGAGATACTAGCAGCTGCTTATGCAAAGAACCCATTGTATTGGGGACTGGGTGTTGCAGGCGCTGCTATGACGGCTTTCTATATGTTCCGCTTGTATGCCACTACTTTTCTTGGCTCGTTCAGGGGCACACACGACCAGGAACATCATCTCAAAGAAAGCCCTTCAGCCATGACCATTCCATTGATCATATTGGCATTGTTAAGTGTACTTGGTGGCTTCCTTGGAATACCTGAAGTGTTTGCGCATGATTCACATCTCCTAAAAACTTTCTTGTCGCCGGTAATTGCAACAGGTGCAGGCGAACATTTGGAACATGGAACTGAATATATGCTGATGGGCATCTCTGTTGCCATTGCTGCCCTGGCTGTCATCTTTGCAATCAGTAAGTATAAGAAAACTCCTGAACTGGGCGAGCCTGCAGGGTTTGGGAAAATATTATCCAATAAATGGTATATAGACGAGTTGTATGATACTGTTATAGTTAAACCATTGAATGTATTGGCCGGATTTCTGAAAAATATTATAGAGAAAAGTGGTATCGACGGATTAGTGAATGGTGTGGGCAGGCTGGTAAATTATTCGTCAAGGCAGTTGCGGTTATTGCAAAGCGGGCAAACAGGAAGCTATATCCTGTTCATGGTCCTGGCAATGATCGTGATCATTTTTTTGTGGATCGACGACCATTTTATTTATAAATTCATTAGTGGACTTTTTTAAAGTGCAGCAGTAAACAATAAACATGATCGCAGTTTTACTCATATTGATCCCGGTGTTGGGTGGTTTGATCTCCCTCTTTTTAAAAGAAGCTGGAACTGCCAGGAGCTGGGCATTATTATCTTCTGTGGTAACTTTTGCAGTAGCATTGAGTGGCATTTTTATCTATGACCATCTCAACGAACTTTCTTTTAATGCTGAATGGGTCACTTCTTTAGGAAGCAACTTCTCCCTTTCAATGGATGGGATGGGAAAAATATTGTGCCTGCTTACTACATTCTCTTTCCCTGTTGTATTTGCCGCAACGTATAAAAATAATTACCGTCAGCCGGGGAGTTTTTATGGATTGATGTTGCTGATGCAGGCGGGATTAACGGGTGTGTTTCTCGCAACAGACGGATTGCTGTTTTATTTCTTTTGGGAACTGGCATTGATCCCTGCTTATTTTTTATGTTCAATTTGGGGAGGAGAAAAAAGGATCGCTGTTACATTCAAATTTTTCATTTACACATTTATAGGTTCTGTATTAATGCTGGCAGGCATACTCTATCTCTATTTTCAAACACCCGGGCATACTTTTTCTTTGCAGTCCTGGTACCATTTAAACCTTCCTGCCAATTCACAGAATGTTCTTTTCTGGCTCTTCTTTATTGCCTTCGCCATAAAAATGCCGGTGTTCCCTTTTCATACCTGGCAGCCCGATACATATGAGCAGGCGCCTACCGGAGTAACCATGATATTGAGTGGGGTGATGGTCAAGATGGGAATTTTTGCAGTGATACGCTGGCTGGTTCCTGTTTTTCCACTGGCAACTGCGCATTTTGCAAATGTGGTCATCACACTATCTGTGATAGGAATGATCTATGCTTCCCTGCTCGCGATCAGGCAGGATGATATCAAACGATTGGTGGCATATTCTTCCATAGCGCATATTGGATTGATGTGTGCAGCTATTTTCACTCAAAACAAGATAGGTCTCGAAGGCGTGATCATACAAATGTTTAATCATGGTATCAATGTAATAGGCCTCTGGATAGTGGCAGATACCATCGAAAAACAATTGGGCACCCGGAAGTTCAGTGAACTGGGCGGGTTGGCACAAAAAGCGCCGGTACTCGCCGTTTTGTTTATGGTGATGGCGCTGGCAAATATTGCTTTGCCACTGACCAATTCTTTTGTAGGGGAATTCTTAATGTTCAATGGATTGTTCCAATACAATGTATGGATCGCAGGTATTGCAGGATTGAGTATCATCCTCGCTGCTGTATATACACTGAACATGATGCAGAAAATATTTTATGGAGATACAGTGGCAGCAACCGTGCATGCGCAGGAAACAAGTAAAAATGTGCAATGGGTGCTGGCGATACTGGTGATATTGGTGATAGCGCTGGGAATATATCCTCAGCCAATGATCAACCTGGTGAAGGATACTGTGAATGCGGTTTTGCCAAACCTATAAGGTTTTAGAAACTTTATAGGTTTAAAAAAAATTATTATGAACGCGATCATACTTTCAGCAATTGCAGGTGTAGTGATGATGTTTAGCGGCATCTTCAGCAAGAACAAACATGCATTGACCAATACGGCCATTGCCGGGTTGCTGATCCTGCTGATTGGAAATATCCTGGACACATATCACGTATATACTATTACGGTTAATACGCATGATATGCTGCACTTCGACAAGTTTGGTGCATCCTTCAACAGCATTGCCATCGGTGCCACATTATTATATGTATTATTAAGTGGAAGGGATATTGAAAAAGTAGGCGTGAACGTGGCTGAATACTATGCGCTTGTATTTTTTGCGCTTTGTGGTATCAGTTTATTATCTTCTTTTAATTCACTGCTGATATTATTCCTTGGTGTAGAGATCATGTCCATCCCGTTATACATCCTTACAGGTGCCGATAAAAAGAATTTAAAAGGCAATGAAGCTTCGTTGAAATATTTTCTCATGGGTGCCTTCTCAACCGGCATCATGCTCATGGGTATTGCTTTATTATATGGCGCTACCGGAAACTTTGAGATCAATCCTTCACAATCCTTGATCAATGTGCCTCTTACACATGGTATATTGGGGCCACTGGGTTTGCTGTTCATCTTTATTTCTTTATCCTTTAAAGTGTCTGCTGCACCTTTTCATTTCTGGACACCTGATGTATATGATGGCGCGCCAAGTGTGTTCACTTCTTTTATGGCAACTATTATTAAGTCGGCAGGATTTATAGCATTTATCCGTTTATTTTCTTCCCGCTCAGAAGACCTCGAAGTATCATGGCAGGTGATCCTTCCACTTGTTATCGTGGCTACTTTGCTGATCGGTAATATTACAGCTGTATTTCAGCAGAGTGTAAAAAGAATGCTGGCTTATTCAAGCATTGCTCAGGCAGGGTTTATGCTCTTTGCTTTATATGGGTCCAATGACCTGGCACGTGAGGGTATCATTCTCTATGCCACTGCTTACAGCCTTGCTACCATTGGCATATTTGCCATACTCATCAGGATGAAGGACTACACTTTTGATGGTTACAATGGGCTTGCAAAAAAACAACCTTTACTGGCTTTTGTAAATACGGTTTTCTTATTGTCGCTGGCCGGTATCCCACTCACCGCCGGGTTCTTTGCAAAATATTATATGCTGGCATCTGCAATAAAAGAAGGAGGGCATTCTGCTTTGTGGCTCGTGATAGTTGCCTTGCTTTTTGCGGCTGTGAGTGTGTACTATTATTTCCGCGTCATCCAGGCAATGTATTTTAAAGATGGCGAAGCCGAGATGTCAGAAACAAACAAGGGGTTCAGAATATTATTGGTGATCATCGCGTGTATTATTATCCTAATTGGTATCTATCCTTCGCTGCTGCTTGACAGACTCTATTTCTAATATGTACGATGTGCAACTATGTTAGATGTCAGATGTGGGATGTGCGATGTGTTGATTCCGTACCCACATCTAACATCGTACATCTGACAT
Organism: uncultured Chitinophagaceae bacterium; assembly: GCA_903884185.1. Classification (GTDB taxonomy): domain Bacteria; phylum Bacteroidota; class Bacteroidia; order Chitinophagales; family Chitinophagaceae; genus CAISDV01. The sequence goes on from CAISDV010000163.1 coordinate 25,285, forward strand.
CTTACATATCTACCTCCTCTCATCATATATCCCCGGCCATAAACTCATGAATCCTTAACTTTATTCCCTAGGAGAAACATCCTTATCATGACAACTCTCGACTCTTTCTTACTGGCTTTCCGTATCGTGCGCGGTAATAAACTACGTACCGGTATCACCGTTACCATCATTGCATTTGGTATCATGGCGCTGATCGGTATCATTACAGCCACACAGGCGATGAACCAAAGCCTGAAAGAAAGTTTTTCTTCCATGGGAGCCAACGCCTTCAGCATACGCTATAAAGAATCTACTATTCGTTTTGGAGGAAGGAGAAATGTTACACTTACGCAGAGAGGTAAAAAAGAAAAAGTATCCAACCTCGATAAATTTATCAGGAGGGAAGACGCTGAATTCTTCAAAGCCAATTTCAAATTTCCTTCATGGGTATCTATTTACCTGCGTGGCCCCAATAACCAGGAATGCCATTATGAGGACAAGAAAACCAATCCCGTTGTATCTGTCATGGGTGGTGATGAAAATTATGTATTGGTAAATGGATTGAATATAGACCTTGGCAGGAACCTCAACAACCTGGATGTACAAAGTGGAAGGAACGTTTGCCTGGTAGGAAGTAATGTGGCAGCAAAACTCTTTGGCAGCCATCCCGAAAAATGCATCGACAAGATCATCCGCCTTGGCAGCATCCCGTACCGCGTGATCGGTTTACTGAAAACGAAAGGCTCAAGCGGCTTGTCGCGCCAGGATGATGTGATCATCACGCCTTATAATAATTGCAGGCGCTTGTATAATAGTTCCAGCTCTTATTTCGTAGGAGTGATGGTGGAAAATGTATCTGAACTGGATGCTGCTGTTGGCGAAGCAGAATCAGTTTTCAGGGCAGTAAGAAAATTGCAGCCAATTGATGCGGATAATTTTGCCATTGAAAAAAGTGACAAGTTTGCGGAACTGTTCATTTCCTTTTTGAGTGGTATCACTGGTTCTGCAGCAGTGATCGGTATGATCACATTGATTGGCGCAGCAATAGGATTGATGAATATTATGCTGGTGGCAGTAAATGAAAGAACAAAAGAAGTAGGGCTCATTAAAGCCATTGGTGGAAAAAGTAAAAATGTACGCCAGCAATTCCTTTTTGAAAGCGTGATCATCAGCCTCATGGGCGCGATCATCGGAATTATTTTGGGTATTACACTTGGAAATATTTTTGCTTCTTTTCTCTCCACAGGTTTTGTAGTGCCCTGGTTCTGGGTCATCATAGGGATTGTGATATGTACTATTGTGGGATTAGCTGCAGGTATCTATCCTGCTATGAAAGCCGCCAAACTCAATCCTATCGTGGCATTGCGGTATGAGTAAATTATAAGTTATGAGCTATAAATTATGAGTGATGTTACATCCTGAATATTTATAAATTCTTTGAAGCACATTCGCCCGATAACTTATAACCTATAACTCATAATTCATAACTCCTACCTCAATCCCTTCTCTTAAAAAACAACTTCAATTTATCATTGATATAATACACCAGGTCCTCATCCGACCTATGTTTACGCAGCCAGTCGTAGCTGGGGCGGTATGTTTGCATGAATAGCATGAGTGAGTCGCTGCTGAATGTAGTATACCCACCTGTCATAACGGGTGTAAACCTGTAATTGATATATTCTTCCTGTTCCATTTGGTCAAGCATGCTGATGGATCTTCTTTTTCTTTTTTCCCTGTTATAAAAATGATCCAGGTTAATGCCCAACCCCGCGCCTGAATTGGCCAAAGAAAAAACAGGCTGAACATGATCGCTCACCGTACCAAAAAAATTCTTTCTTCTTTCCATACTGTCTAACTGGTAGCGTGAAAATTTTGTCTTTGCAGTAACGGTAACATCATTCAATTGGTGGGTGATGGGATTTATAAAAAAAACAGCTGCTTCATCGTTGATGATCTTTAGGGTAATACGTATCGTATCAAAATAATATCCCACAGAAGCAAAAGAGAGAAGGTCTGATTCTTTTAGTGGAATTTTAAAAAAACCATTTTTGTTAGACATCACAGTTTTATTGGTAAGAAGATTGGTAACACTTGCAAAAGCAATGGGGCTTTGCGTAACACTATCTCTTACCTGGCCGGTGAACAAAGGCTTATCCTGTGCAATAACAGAACCGGCCATAAAAATAAAAACGAGTAACAATATATTCTTTACAAAAGGTTTCATTTGCCGAAGGTAAGAGTGCTGTGTTTATATATATGCGTTGCAGCACGAATTAACAGAAAAGAATTACAGTAGAGTCGGGGAGACGGAGAGGTTCGCAGAGCAATAAAAAACCCGGTGAATATTCACCGGGTTTTTTATTATAGAATTGAATTGTTTTAATCTTTCTTTTTCTCCAATGCCGTCTTGATCCTGTCAGATACATCCTGCAGATGGTACTTGCTCATCTTATCGGTTGTACCAGGGATAGCTGCATTGATCTCTGACCTTAATGAAGCAAGCACTGCTTTCACTTCAGAGTAAACGTCTGTGCTACTCAAGTCAACAGCTCCAAATCCACCACCACCACGGCCGCCACCGGCTGGTGCTGCGGCTGCTGCCGGAGAAGCAGGAGGATCAATGATATTGATCAGGTCTTCCACAAAATCTTTTTGCAGGCGACGGCGATAGCTATCAATGGTCTTCTTGGAAGACAGTTCGCTGAAGATGCCATTCTTTACATCTGTCAGCATTTCATCCATTGAATAAGTATTAGCTGATCCATAACGCTCAGAAGCATTTACCAAACGGTTCAGGCGCTGGCCACCCAAGAGACTGGCGAGTACGCTTACCTGTGTATTAGTAACAGATTCTGCATTGCCCGGGTTGCTAAACTTATTAAGAATGTCTTTATCAATCAGCCAGGTTGGGGTCTGGAACAACTGAGTATTTAAAAAATTCACAGCATCTTTCTGCATCGCTTTTGGCGTTGGTTCATATACATTGCCTTGTTCTTCTACGCTCTTGAAAGTTTCCTGTACACCACCTATATTCTTTAATACGTGCCCCATGTAACGGCCGAACTGCCCTGTTACCTGTGCATACATATCAGATAAATTTTCGTACCTGTCTCCCTCTTCTTTTGTCCATTCAGGTAATTTAGGAAGGATGCGTTTCAGGTTTTTAATTCCATATTCACTTGCCTTAACAGCGTTATCGCTAAGATCTTCTGTTTGTGCACGTGGATCTGTATTGCCACCTTCGCCACCAAACCACAAACGTGGGTTAGCGCCTAAACGGTCAACGATCCATTTGTTATTGATCTTCTTGTCTTCTTCTTCATTTTTAGCACCTACATACCTGTAACCCCATTCAATGGCCCATTTATCGTAATCACCAATGCGCGGGAATAAACCGGCTTCAGAAATATTATCTTCAGGCTGGGCTACATAGTTAAAACGGGCGTAGTCCATAATAGAAGCTGTGTGGCCATTTGCTTCCACCCATGCTTTATCACGCAGTTTTTCAACCGGAGTCTTGCTGCTGCTTCCCATGTTATGGCGAAGTCCAAGTGTATGGCCTATTTCATGTGAAGAAACAAAACGGATCAGGTTGCCCATCAGCTCTTCATCAAATTTCATTTTCCTTGCTTTAGGGTCAACTGCTGCTGTTTGTACCATATACCAGTCGTGTACCAGTTTCATTACATTATGGTACCAGCCAACATGGCTTTCTAAAATTTCACCGCTGCGTGGGTCATTTACATTAGGCCCGTATGCATTTTCAACATCAGAAGCAAAATAGCGGATCACAGAAAAACGTGCATCTTCCAGGCTCATGGTTGTATCGCCTTCTGGCCATTCTTTTGCAACGATCGCATTTCTGAATCCTGCTTTTTCAAAAGCTTTCTGCCAGTCATTCACACCTGCGATCAAATATTTCCTCCATTGTTTTGGAGTGGCAGGGTCTATATAATAAACAATTTGTTTCTGTGGTTCAACCAGTTCACCCCTCATATATTTTGCCATGTCTTCGGGCTTTGGTTCCAGCTTGTAACGAACGGCAAAGGTTTGAGGTTCTACTTTCTGCTGCTCATCGCTATACTTTGTATAACGGTCAGCAAAGAATCCAACGCGAGGGTCAAAGAAACGGCGTTGCATAGGTGTTTTAGACAATAATAAAAGAGAAGTATTCATTTCCAGTGTTACTGCGCCTGCTTCATCAGCAGCGGGTAAAGCGCCACCACCTCTTCCCGGAGTGGGTGCAGCAGCAGGGCCGGCGGCTCCTCCTGCAGAAAATGTTTTTAATGTCCTTATTTCTGTATTGATAGGATACGTGTGTATGCTTTCTATATAAGACCTGTCCGCGGCCAAAGCAGTGAAATTAAAAGCACGTTTTCTTGCAGGGCTCAGGCTTACTACCTGGTTATCTCCTTTGAAGAAATCCGTTACGTCAATAACTGTGCTCGTAGAATCTTTGCCATATGCTGCAATTGGAAAAGCAGCAGTGATAGGATTAACGTATGAATTGGTAACAGCTTTGTAGATATCATTGGTAGTGTCTGCAACGCTGATAAGAGTAACAACGCGTAAGAAGATGTTGCTGCTTGGGCCTCTTTCAAATTCCAATGTTACCTGGTTAACGATCTCACCGCCATAAGCGCCACCGCCGCCTGCCACTTTGCTAAAGCGGGTTACAGCAAGGATCTCACGCCCTAAAAGGGAATCAGGAATATCAAAGTAGAATTTGTCATCCACTTTGTGTACAGTAAATAAGCCCACTTTGGTAATGGCTTTATCTGTGATCACATCTTTAAAAGGCTTGGGTGCTACCCTGGCCGCATTGCCTCCAAACGGGTTGGCACCACCGGCGTTGCCTGGGGCTCCACCTGCGGGTCTTTGGGCAGTAGCGGCGAACCCGCCTGCCAGCATGATACATGCAAGTAATAAATGCTTCATATGCTAATTAGTTTTTTAAAGTGAAGGGTTGAAGATAGGTATCCTGTAAATAAAAAAACATTTTTGTGGCCGATTCTTTGATGGATGGCTGAATTGGGGCAATTAAGCGGTAGAAATCCCGATGAATTTTAAAAATCATGGGCTTTGGATGGGAAATGCCTGTAACTTTCCACTCTAGTCCCTGTCTCTAGTCCCCGTCTCTGACGGGGATTCCATGATCTCCGTCTTGACGGGGATTACAAACAAGATTTTATACGGGGATTTGAAACAAGGTTTATTCAGGACTTTAATAATCGTAACAATTTTTCATCAATTGATTAAAACTTATTTGGCACTTTCAATAAAATACTTAATTTGTAATCTCTTTTTTAATTTTTTTTCGAAATCTTATATTTTTCAAAACATTTTTCAGTAGAATTGCGAATACAAAACTTTATATAACAAACAACTGTAATTTCTAAAACTAAAAACCAATCGAATCATGGCCGACATCAAACCAACCGCCACATCAGCTGCAAAAGCAACTACATCTGTGCAACCAAAGAAAAGCAGCAATTCCATTTCATGGATGGCGCCACTTGCTTGTATTATTATAGGGTACCTTTTCTGGCGCTTTGTTATTGGCAGCCCCGATAATTTCAAAGGCGGCAAAGAAAATGGGGGCTTCTGGCCTGACCGCGACATTCCAGTAGGTGGCATGGCGCGTATGTACCTGGGTGGTATCCTTGTACCGATCCTGATCGGTTTGTTCCTGACCGTAGTAACTTTTGTTATTGAAAGGTTCCTTACCGTTGGCAAAGCTGCCGGTACTGCCAGCATTCCTGAATTTATCCGCAAAGTGCAATTTCACCTTGCTAATAAAGACCTGGACAAAGCATTGGCAGAATGCGACAAACAAAAAGGAAGTGTGGGCAATGTAATGAAAGCAGGCCTGCGCAAATACAAAGAAATGATCTCTAATACTGAACTGGCAACAGAACAGAAAGTATTGAATATCCAAAAGGAAGTAGAAGAAGCTACCGCTCTTGAGCTGCCTATGCTGGAAAAGAACCTAGTATTCTTATCTACTATCGCTTCAGTGGCAACCCTGATGGGATTGTTAGGTACGGTATTAGGTATGATACGTTCGTTCTCTGCCCTTGGTGATGCAGGTGGTACAGAAGCAACAGCTAAATTATCACAAGGTATCTCTGAGGCATTGTATAATACGGCACTTGGTATTGGTACTTCGGCTGTCGCTATCATCATGTATAATGTGTTCACTACACGTATAGATGGTATTACCTATGGTATTGACGAATCAGGTTTTACCCTAACACAAAGCTTTGCTGCCAACTATAAATAAGCACCGCTTATTTATGGAAAGCGCTATGTTTTGAATCTTATCATGTGAACATTAAATAATTAACAATGGCAAGACCCAAGATACCCAGGAAGAGCACGGCCATCGATATGACGGCAATGTGTGATGTGGCCTTCCTTTTGTTGTCTTTCTTTATCCTCACCGCCAAATTCAAACCAGCGGAAGCGATACAGGTAACCACACCCAGTTCGGTTGCCGCCAAAAGCGCCCCGGATAAGGATATAGCACTTATTACTATGGACAAGGACGGAAAAGTGTTCCTTTCTATGGACAATGAACAGAAGAAAGGATTTATAGCCGATGAGCTGAACAATACCAAAAGCCTTGGCATAGACAAGCAGGCTTTTGTAAAAGCTAATTTTATTGGATCCTCCTTTAGCCAGCTTGCTTCTTTCCTGAAAATACCCGAAGACAGCCGCAAGGGCAATGTTTTGGTGGGAATTCCAACCCAGGACAGTGCACATAATGAATTGACAGAATGGATCCGTATCATCGTTGCTGCTTACCAGGGACAGAAACTGAATATCCTGTTAAAAGGCGACAACTTTGCAAAATATCCTTCTTTTAAAGGGGTGGTAACAGCCTTAAAAAAGAATGATCAGCTAAAATTTCAGATGATCACCAATCCGCAAGCTGTGCCAATTGGCTCGGAATTATGGAAGGATAAAACAAATAATGGGGCAAAGTAAGACAAGGAACCTCAATTGATCACAAAGAAAAAAAAGTAAACAATGGCTGAATTAGATACATCGGGCGGGGGCCATAAAAAGGGCCCGGGCGTCAAGAAAAGCAAAAAACTGTCTACCCGTGTGGATCTTACTCCCATGGTGGACCTCGGTTTTCTGCTGATCACGTTCTTCATTTTTACCACTACGTTAAGCCAGCCTACCGCTCTTCACCTGAATCTTCCCAAAGATGTAGATAAACCGGAAGACCAGAATAAGGCAAAGCAATCTGGTGTTATTACCATTCTTTTGGGTAAGGATCATAACGTGTTCTATTATGAAGGGCTGATCGAAAATAATGCAGATGCACAGGCCAAGTTCAAATCGTCCAATTTTAAAGAGATCCGCGGAGTGATCGCAGATAAAAAACACCGTGTAACCAAAGAGGAAGATTTTGTAGTGGTGATAAAGCCCACCGACGAGTCTACCTATAGTGATGTGGTGAAAATCCTGGATGAGATGTTAATAGCCAATGCAAAAAGATATGCGCTGGTAGATATATCTACTACAGAAGATCAGTTGGTAAAAGCAACAGAAGCTGCTTCACCCGCTGGAAAATAAAATATGGAATCTTCCATTATTTGAATCTTATTAATAAATGCACGCACAATGGACATAAATAAAATCTTAACCGCCGATATCCTGGATATCATTTTCGAAGGGCGCAACAAGGAGTATGGGGCTTACGAACTTCGTAAGACCTATAATAAGCGTATCACCTACGCACTGATTCTTACTGTTTCGATCTGCCTGTTGCTGCTTCTCGGTTCTATCCTCGCAAATACTATTGGCAAGAACAATAACAAATTGCTGGTGAACGATGCTTCCCTGGAAAATTACAAGGAGCCCCCTCCACCAGAGCCACCGCCACCGCCTCCACCAAAACAGGAGCCGCCAAAAGTGGAAATTACCAAGTTTACTCCGCCCAAGATCGTGAAGGATGAGGAAGTAAAAGAACCGCCTCCTGAACAGGAAAAACTGGAAGAAACCAAGATTGGTACTATTAACCAGGAAGGTACAAAGGACGAAGGCATTGTTGCACCACCCGTTGAAAAAGGTACCGGTGTAGTAGAAGCCCCTAAGGTGGAAGAAGATTATGATAAAGTGTTTACAGTGGTACAGATACCTGCGGAGTTCCCGGGTGGATTACCGGCCTGGACAAAATACTTACAACGTAACCTGAACAGTGATATACCCGTTCAGAACGGTGCACCTGCAGGAAAATATACGGTAGTGGTATCCTTTATCGTTGACAAGACAGGGAAGATCAGTGATGTGCAGGCAGAGAATGATATGGGGTATGGAACTAAAGATGAAGCAGTGAGGGTAATTAAAAGAGGCCCGGATTGGAAACCAGCCGTGCAGAATGGTAGAAATGTTACCTACCGTGCAAGGCAGCAGGTTACTTTCGTGGTGTCTGAAGATTAATAGAATCTCTTTCTTAATATTGAAAGCCCTCTCATTTGAGAGGGCTTTTTCGTTGGTTACTAGTTACTCCCGCCTGCTTCGCATTCGGGCAGGGGTTGCCGGTTACTATTCGGTATATGATAAACGATTAGAATCTGAATATAAGCAGGGCATTCCTTTGCGCCCTTGCCCCTTTGCCCGTCCGAATGGCATAGCCGGGCGGGCGTGAAACACGGGATTAGGCTTATTTTCGTATCGTCCCCGACTCTGTCGGGGTGAGACTCTGTCGGGGACGCAATGGCTGAGACTCTGTCGGGGATGCAATGGCTGAATTCCAAATAATTAATATGGCAGGAAAACTAAGTGGATGGGACGATACAATTGTTGCACTGGCTACAGCCCAGGGCATCAGCGCTATTGGCGTGATCAGGCTAAGCGGTGCCAAAGCAATAGAGATCATTGATGAAATGTTTCCTTCTAAAAATTTACAACAACAAGCTTCGCACACCATACATGTTGGTTTATTAAAAGATGGAAATGAATTGCTGGATGAAGTAGTTGTTTCAATATTCCGTTCTCCCAAATCATACACCGGTGAAAATATTGCAGAGATCAGTTGCCATGGTTCTCCTTTTATACAGGAAAAGATCATCCGCGCCATTACTGCCAAAGGATGCCGTATGGCAAAGCCAGGTGAATTTACGCAGCGGGCATTTTTAAATGGGAAGCTGGACCTGGCGCAGGCTGAAGCAGTGGCCGACCTGATAGCCAGTAATACTGAAGCAGGAAAAGATACTGCCTTAAAAAATATACGTGGCGGATTCTCGCTAGCGATGCAGCAATTGAGGGAGCAACTTATTGGCTTTTCTGCTTTGATAGAACTGGAGCTAGATTTCTCGCAGGAAGATGTAGCATTCGCCGACAGGAAACAACTGAATCAACTCATCGCTACCCTGCGCAGCAATACTGAAAAATTATTAAGTTCGTTTGCATTGGGCAATGTAATAAAGAATGGTGTACAGGTGGCCATCATAGGAAGCCCCAATGCAGGAAAATCTACACTACTCAATACATTACTGAATGAAGACCGCGCTATTGTAAGCGATATAGCTGGTACCACCCGCGATACCATAGAAGAGATATTAAATATTGACGGGATCTTATTTAGATTAATAGATACTGCGGGCATACGTGAACACACACACGATACCATAGAAAAAATGGGAGTGGAGAAAAGCCTGGAGAAAATGCGGATGGCTAATCTTGTGGTGTATTTATTTGATGTGAATGAAATGAGTGTGGAAGAATTGCAAACCATTGTCACCAATTTAAATAAGCAGGAGATCAGTTATTTGTTAGTAGGGAATAAAATAGACCATAATAAAACTGACGCTGCAAAATTCTCTTCACCTCGGTTCGTGTCCTCACGAACCGACATTATTTTTATATCTGCAAAAGAGAACCTTCATATTGCACAATTAAAAAAGCAATTATCCGCTCTTGCCATTGGCGGTGAGCTTAATACCGAAGCCACTATTGTTACCAATGCCCGGCACTATGATGCGCTGAAAAAATTAGCCGAGGCATTAAATGATACACAAAAGGGACTTGATGAAAACCTTACCGGTGACCTTCTGGCGCTGGATATCCGCCGTTGCCTGCATTACCTTGGAGAGATCACCGGCGAGATCACGAATGAGGACCAGTTGGATATGATATTTAGTAAGTTTTGTATAGGGAAATAGGATAGGGGATATGAGATGCGGGATTCGAGATAGATCTTTCAAAAAAATTGGAAGGTATTTTCAGGACGAGTCAAACGTCAAAACCGTAATCAACTGATCTCTGCGGTCGGATATAGCGCCTTGGGCAACCAACTCATCAGCTATACCATCACCAATGCCACTATTTCCTCCGGTAAAAACCACAACTTGTTTTCGTTGTTTTTCAACTTTTTTTGATTTATGTTAATTGATAATTTGAGAGGCATAGTCCTGTCAGGTTCACTCGCGGTTATTAGTGGAATCACATAAGATATTTTCAAGCCTATTTTATAAAACGGTGAATTGCTCTATCGGCGTTATCTTGAAATGAAGTATTTTTCAAATCAGTATAAAAAGTGCTCTGGTCAACCACGTCCCCTGATAACTTACCCTCTTTACTTGCATAAAAAACGCCACTTTTAAATCGCTCATCCGAAATTCCATCTACAAAGCGTTTTGCACCTACTTCCAACTTATGTACCATTCCTCCCATCAATGGAAATACAACAGGCATCATAAAATACTTCAACATAAATTTCATTGCCGGGGGAAGATTATTTGGTGCCAGAGTTCCCTTTGTGTTCCCGGGACTCATAACAACAAATTTGAGGTCGGGATATTTTCTTGCCATTGATAAGGTCCACATAGTTGCTGCATATTTTACATATCCGTATGCTTGAGTCACATCGAACTTATCACCAAAATATGATCCATCAAGAACAGCAGCAAATTCATCTACAGAAGAAGTTTTCATTGCCACGGGTTTCATACCGAGTGCTTTTACTCCGGGTACAGCTTCCGCACTTACTGATAGTACTGTTTTTCTTAACTTATCATGGTTTTCCTTTTTTATCTTCCAGAATAGTGAAGACCGTATTATTGGGAAGCCCTTGTGCGGTGGTATAATTGGTAAAGCTGGTTCCATTAAATTTACTAACGCCACCACCTGAAGTACCAAACCAAAGAGCCCCGGCTTTGTCTTTTGCAATACTAAACACCAGGTTATTGGCAAGTCCCTGTGAGATAGTGTAATTGATAAAACTTTTACCATCATACTTACTTACCCCGCTTCCACCTGTGGCAAACCAGAGTGCCCCTGTATTGTCTTCCAAAATACTATACACAGAGCTGTTTGCAAGGCCTTGCGATATTGGATAATTGGTAAAACTTTTTCCTTCGTATTTACTTACTCCACCTCCAAAACTGCCAAACCAGAGATTGCCGGTTTTGTCTTCGGTAATAGTTCTTACATTATTATTAGCAAGCCCCTGTGCTGTTGTATAATTAGTAAACCCCTTACCATCGTATTTGCTTACCCCGCCACCGCTTGTTCCAAACCATAGATTATCTGAATGGTCTTCGGTAATATTCCAAACAATATTATTTGCCAACCCTTGTGCTATTGTGTAAGCAGTAAAAATTTTCCCATCGTATTTAGTTACCCCACCTCCGTTGGTTCCAAACCAAATATTACCCGCTTTATCTACTGTAACACTTCTTATGGCATTATTGGGTGCAATGGTATAATTAGTAAATATTTTCCCGTCATATTTGCTGATGCCGTTATTGGTGCCCAGCCATATATTACCTGATTTGTCTTCTGCAATACATCTTACTGCATTCTCGGCAAGCCCCCGCGAAGTATTGATATTGGTAAATATTTTTCCATCGTATTTACTTACGCCGCCGCCATTTGTGCCAAACCAGAGATTGCCTGATCTGTCTTCTGCAATACAATAAACAACATTATTGGCAAGGCCGTTAGCAGTGGTATAATTGGTAAAACTTCTGCCATCGTATTTACTTATTCCATTTCCATCAGTACCAAACCAGAGATTGCCTGTTTTATCTTCATGAATACTCCATATAACATTATTGGCAAGCCCATGGGCAGTGGTATAATTTGTAAATGTTTTACCATCATACTTGCTTACACCTCCGCCATTTGTTCCAAACCAGATGTTGCCTGTCTTGTCTTTGTAGCTGCAATAAATGCCATCAAGCGCAAGCCCGTTGTTAGTAGTGTAAGTAGTAAAGAACCCGGTGCCCTGGGCATCTTCAGCAATTGGTAAATGAGTAAGCGGGTCTGTAAATGAATGTATGATAGGAGGGGTGAGCGCTATTGTTTTGGGGCCACTGCCTGTTTGAACAATATAGCTGCCACCCGATCCTGTTGGAACGGGAACAGGTTTAGGCGAGGGCTCTAAAAATATTTCTTTTGGTTTGGCGGTATCCGCAAGTGCAGAAAGAAAAGTAGTATGCGGTTTAGTTAGGGAATCCTGTTTTGTTTCTTTACTGTTGGATGACGGGTTGCTTTGGTTGCAGGCAGGTAAAATTATGAATAGAGTAATAATGAATACGGGCTGAATAAAAAGTGTGACAAGAATTATTTTTTTTATTTGATGGATCATATTCATAGAGTAGCAATTAGTTAACAGCATGATAGCTGCAGGTTGCATGTTCGGGTATGTGTAAGCAGATGATAATGAAAGATAAATAAAACTTTCTTTATTATCACAGTCATTCGTTTCTTTGGTATCTGCCGGATGATGTAAGAAGCATCTTGTTTTTTACTATTTTGAATGTGCTGAAAAAAAAAATCGAAAAAACTAGGTTACTAAATAATTTTAGTATATTGCTAGTGAAAAGGGCTGGCCATGTGACTGCCTCCTTGAGGTTATTACAGAAACCGGCTAATTTTTTACTAACCCATTCAATAATCAGTTATGGCAAAAGCAAAAAAAGCTGCCAAGAAAAAAGCAGCTCCAAAAAAGAAGGTAGCCAAGAAAAAAGCGGCACCTAAAAAGAAAGTAGCTAAGAAAAAAGCGGCCCCTAAAAAGAAGAAGGCCGCAAAAAAAAAGTAGGTAAGATGGGTGGGGTTGCCAACCAGGGATAACCTAATCTTAGTGCAGCCACAACCAATCTGAAATGACTTTTTTAAAAATACCAGCGAGTAGCAATACTCGCTTTTTTATTTTCAGGAACTGATGCTGGTAAAACAGGCTTACTTTTTTTTCTTCTTTAAAGCAGCTATGTCTTTTCGCAAAGTATGTATATCAACTCCGGCAGGTGTTTTCTCATTCTTAATAAAATCGTCGCTGAAAACTGCATAAGATTCTTCGCAATAGGTTTCCCAAAACTCCCAGGTCATTGTTTTTTCTTTCCCCCAGGTAATAACTCTGAGTCCTTTTTTATTGTAACCAATGATCATAACAGCATGACCACCCCATGAGCTGCGTTTGCCTTTGCCGGTAGCGCCTTCTGGTGGCACCTCCCATATATGTTGTTTTTTTGATGATAAAGGAAGCCCAAGCCCAATAAAGCAACCCCCAAACAGGAAAACACTTTGCTTTACATGGAGATGGTGTTTGTCTTCCAGAGATGCAAATGCAAATATCTTGTGCCCGGCAATGTTTTTTTTACGCCAGTATTTCAATACATCAAGGGAATAGGCGCCGTCATCATTTTTTTTAGTTACAGGATTATACCCGGTAAGTGCAGAATAAGCTTTCAGGATGGATTTGGTCTTACACGAGGGGTTATGTATCAGTTGTAACAGTTCACTTTTTTTATCGCATTTGAATAGCCCGATACCTGTTGTAATCCATAGGGAGCTATCACCTGACTCAATAAATCCACCGGCATTATAAGTATTCCGGCCTGGCTGACTATTTTGAGCATGGGGTACGAAGAATGGCTTATAATCACCGGAAGTCACAGTATACATTACAACACCCCAATTGTGGATAGCAAGCCAGATATTTCCGCAATGATCTTTGTATATCCGGTCTATCATTTTTCCTGCAAAGGCATATTTATTTCCGATAGCATATTTTTTCAGCGTCCTGGTCGCAGTATTGTAACAAAAGAAGGTACCTGTCCTGGATCCAATCCATATTTCTTTTTTATTAATGGATATGGCAGATATATACCTGCTCAAAGTGATAGTGTCCTGGTGAATATCCTTGAATTGCTTAAAATTATATCCATCAAACCTGACAAGACCCCTATCCGTTCCTATCCATATAAAACCATTATCGTCTTGTATCATACCTGATACTGCACTTGCGTAGAAGCCATTTTTTTCTGTATAAATGGTAGAAGTGTAGATACTTTCATTTTGGGAATACGATGGCAAAAGCCAGCAAAACAATATAGTCATACTCAGGCCAAGTGATTTATATATAAAATACCTTTTAAGCAATCGTCAGCTTTTAATTTTAGTGCTTTAACTGGTTTTTGAGAAAAAAGGATATCGGATAATTACCGGTTTAATTAAATCTGGGAAAGTGAACTTTTTACCATCCTTTACTTAAAGTATGACCCTGTTAATAAATAAAGCCAACCTGGATATTTGACAAGGTAAAAAAAGATCGTCAATTACTTCTCGAAAAAATATTCTACTGTTGTTTACATCTATGCTCAGGGTATCTCCTTTTAATTCATAGGGCTGATGGTTACCTTGAATCTGGCACAGTCATTAGAAACGGTTATCCAGTAATTATCAGTATGAAACTGACCATTGCATATTTTAGTCCGCCATAAACCAGCATTAACAGGCAAATAAAATATGTGCCTATGATCTCTAACCACTCTAATGATAATCTCATTTTATTTTTTTTATGCCTTTTTTCCTTTTTGTACAGATTCGAAGGCATTATCGTCAAATTGTAAAGAATCACTGTCAATGATCAGCAACTTTGCATTTTGGAATGATTCTACCTGGTGTGGATTATGGATGTTTTTCTGTACTATTAAAGAAGCACCGGTTTTGATGGCCTTTTGCCTGCCATCTTTAAAACGAATAACACATTCGCCCTCCATACAATGGATAATATGCGCTGCACTGCACCAATGATCGGCTGTATAGCCTGCCGAGTATATAATCATGCGCACGCGCAAACCAAAAATGGAGTAGGTCTTTGAAGTTAAATTTCCGGTAAGACCCCGCTCATTTTTTTCAGTGATCTTTTCCCAGTCCACCTGGTGGGTAAGGTCGTTAATGAGTTTTCGGATAAAATTATTATCATGCATATGCATCTTATTTTTTAATAGCAAAATTACTTGATAAGACGGGGGGTAGTTTTGAAAAAGTTGGTATGAAATTGAACTAATTCAATTTTTGCAAAAATAATTGAGCAGGTCGCCGGGGGGAGCTAATTATAAGTGAGATATGTGTATCTGATTGCAAAAAAAAGGCCTATTTGGAAGATGCTTATATTTACTATGTTACTTAAGCCAAATTTCAAAACGAATTAACATACTTAATATGGAAACAAATCATGCCATTTTCAGTGGAAGTGTTCCCGCTAATTACGACCGGTTCATGGGCCCTTTTTTGTTTGAGCCGTATGCACTTGACATCTGTTCGCGCATTAAGACCGACGGGCTCACAAAAGTCCTGGAAACCGCTTGTGGAACGGGACGTGTAACAAAGCATCTCAGAGAAACCCTCCCGGGCGCGGTGGAATTCATTGCCACTGATCTTAACCCGGGAATGATTGAGATCGCAAAGCAGGTAACAAATGATAAGAATACCAGGTTTGAGCCCGCCGATGCACAAGAACTCCCTTACGCGGATAATAGCTTTGAGTTAGTTGTTTGCCAGTTTGGTTTTATGTTCGTACCGGATAAACCAAAAGCTTTCGCTGAGGCATACCGTGTATTAAAACCCGGTGGCTGCTTGCTCTTCAATACATGGGACAAGATTGAAAATAACCTTATCTTATCGATAGCAAAAAATATAACAGACGATTTTTTCAGCGATAACCCACCTTCATTTTTCAAAGTGCCGTTTAGCATGCACGATACAGATGAATTAAGCAGGCTGGTTTCTGATGCAGGTTTCAGCAGTCATAAAATTTCATTGGTTACGTGCAAGGGAGTCAGTGAAACTGCCATGGCCGCAACAAAAGGTATGATCACGGGCAGCCCTATTTATAAGGAGATCATTGATAAGGATCCAAATGCCATTGAAGAAATTCTTATAAGGACAGAAGCAGCTATTGTGAAACTTTGCGGCGATCATCCTGCAACATGCGACTTGAACGCTTTTGTTACTGAGGCATGGAAATAAAATAGTTTAACAGAACACGAAACCCTTAATGAAAAGCAAGAAGTGGATATTGCCTGTTATAGTGATATCACAATTCTGCTGTACCTCAACCTGGTTTGCCGGCAATGCTGTGATAAAGGAGTTGGTAATTGATTTTCATTTGACAGAAACTGCGCTTGCTAATCTCACTTCTGCCGTTCAGTTTGGATTTATTTCCGGCACCCTGATCTATGCACTTTTAACTATTGCGGACAGGTTTTCACCATCGTTCGTTTTTTTTATCAGCGCCCTTGCTGCAGCATTTTCAAATCTTTCTGTCCTTATAGAAGGGCAGGGGATCAACAGCCTTTTGTTACTAAGATTTCTTACAGGATTTTTCCTGGCTGGTATTTACCCGGTAGGGATGAAGATCGCTGCTGATCATTACGAGAAAGGATTGGGAAAAGCATTGGGTTTTCTTGTTGGGGCACTTGTGATAGGAACTTCATTCCCTCATTTACTTCGAAGCATTGTATCCAACATGCCATGGAAAATTGTTTTGATCTGCACGTCTGTACTTTGTCCGCTGGGTGGGTCATTAATGTTACTGCTTGTGCCAAACGGGCCATTCAGAAAGAAGAGTGCAAAATTTGATGCTACGGCTTTATTTAAAGTTTTCAGGGATCAAAAATTCCGGTCTGCTTCATTTGGATATTTTGGCCACATGTGGGAGTTGTATACTTTCTGGGCCTTTGTGCCTTTCATTCTTACCAACTGGCAAAAAATGAACCCTGGAAATGAGCTCAACATTCCCGCACTTTCTTTTCTGATCATAGCAGCTGGCGGATTGGCTTGTGCGATCAGTGGCTGGTTCTCTCAAAAATTGGGAGCTAAAAAAATGGCAGGAAGTTTTCTGTTCTTGTCAGCTTCCTGCTGCCTCATCTCGCCATTCATATTTTCTGTTTCTTCCATTGGCGTTTTACTTGGATTTATGATCTTTTGGGGTATGGTAGTGATAGCAGATTCTCCTTTGTTCTCTACATTGGTAGCACAGAATGCCCCTGCAGAATCGAAAGGTACGGCTCTTACGATCGTTAACTGTATTGGATTTGGCATTACCATTATCAGCATTCAATTGATCAACCTTTTACTTCCATCCATCAACACACAATACATTTTTATGCTCTTAGCTATCGGGCCGGTATTAGGGCTTTTAGCGCTTTTCAATCGCCCCAAAAACAAATAAGGCATATATAAGAGCAATAGCTGAAAAATTAAGCATGTACATTTATACTCAAATTATTTAAAACTTAATTTATGAACACTTCAGTTAACGAAAACCCCAAACCGAAGACATTGGCTGAATTGAAAAGCCTTCGTGAGTCTTACATGAAATCATTAGATCAAAGCAAAAAACATATCCCCGGTCTTAACAGGCTGGCTATTTGGATCACAGAACATGTGGGAAGCATGAAATTTTTTATGATCATTTTTACATGGACGGCTTGCTGGTTAGGCTGGAATATTTTTGGGCCGAAAGAATTGCGTTTTGATCCATACCCTGCTTTTGTATTATGGCTGTTTATTTCGAATATGATACAGCTATTCCTGATGCCATTGATCATGATCGGCCAGAATCTTCAATCGGCGCATTCAGATTTTCGTGCTGAAACAGACCTTAAGATCAATAGCCTTGCCGCGATGGAAAATGAAACGATCTTACTTCACCTGGAACACCAGAATAAAGTAATGCTCGAGATATTAAAACGGTTGGATGAGAAGGGATAAAACGTTTCATAATTTTAGCTGTAGTTGTTAATTAAGTTTTACTTAACAGGCAATACCACTCATTTCATTTCAGCTATTATTATTTTGTGTGCGTTAACTGCTGCCATGAAGAAAAAAGTATCCTTTCTGTCGTTAATAGCCTGTTCATATCCTAACTTTCTCAAAAAACTTATTGCCAGGTATTTTGTCATTACGTTGTTATTTTTCCTGCCATTAGCCTCTTTTTCACAAGATACCATCAGTAAAAAATTGCGCGTATTTGTTGATTGCAGCAATGCCAATTGCGACATGAATTATATTAAAACAGAGGTCAATTTTGTTGATTATACGGTAGATCATACAGCTTCTGATGTTCATATCCTGATCACACAATTAAGCAACGGGGGCGGGGCCAGCCAGTACCAATTAATATTTTTCGGGTATGGAAAATTTAGCCACCTCACAGATACGTTACATTACAGTACAAAACCCAATGGTACCGATTTTGAGAACAGGGATCTGTTAATAAAGCACCTGCAGTTTGGATTGGTGCCTTTCATGACAAAAAACGGATCACTCGACAAGTATATGATCCAGCTTAAACAAAGCGAATCAGAAAACCAGGCCGCAACATCTTCAACCAAAGACCCTTGGAATTATTGGGTGTATCGTGCAGGCATGAATGGCAACCTTAACTCAGACAATGTTTACAAAGGGTTTCAATACAATGGGAATCTATCTGCAACGCGCATCACAGATA
Organism: uncultured Chitinophagaceae bacterium; assembly: GCA_903884185.1. Lineage (GTDB taxonomy): Bacteria > Bacteroidota > Bacteroidia > Chitinophagales > Chitinophagaceae > CAISDV01. The sequence goes on from CAISDV010000163.1 coordinate 44,024, forward strand.
AAATAAAACTGACCTTCAACTTAAATTTCGGAAAGACCAGGAATTCCTTTGCATTGCAGGACTCACTTGGCAATGAAACGGAAGTAGTAGTGAAAAATGAAAACTACGATTTCTATCACCAGGTAGTCAAGAGTATTTCGGAACATTGGTCTGTAGGGTACGACCTGGATGTATCGCGGAGCACGTTTACCAATTACAGTTTTCGGACAGTCTTTAAGCCGGCAATAGAATATGATGTTTTCCCTTATAAATCAGTGAACAATAAATTATTCACTATTAAATATGGGATAGATGTTACCGATAACAATTATATTGATACTACTGTATATAATAAGATGAGGGAAACGCGTATTGGGCAACAATTGGATGTTACCCTTTCCTTAAACCAGAAATGGGGCACTACAAACCTCTCTGCCGGCTACCATAGTTATTTCGGCAATATGAATTTGTTTAATGTTAGTATGGGTGGAGGTGTTAATGTGCGGGTCACTGGCGGACTTTCGTTTAATGTCTTTGTTTTTGGAAGCATTCTCCGCGACCAGATATACCTGCCTAAAGGACAAGCTACAGACCAGGATATTTTAACACGACAACGGCAGCTGGCCACCAATTATACTTATACTACTTTCTTTGGGCTTTCTTACCGGTTTGGTTCTAAGGTGAACAATTTCGTCAACCCCAGGTTTAATGGAACTAATATGAATTTCTCTTTCTAAGTCTTGATGAGTGATCCATATTTTAAAAAAGAGATAACTTTAAGCGGTCTCCATAACCCTTCATTTAAAACTACTGCTTTGAAAAAAAAATATTTCTCCCAGGTTATTATTGCGATGATATGCCTTTTTACTACTGTTGTTGCAGGAGCGAATCCATCTGCTCCCGGCAAAAAACAGTTCTTCCAGTTTAAAGTGTATCATGTAAAAAGCAATGAACAGGTTAAACAGGTAGATCAATTTTTAAAGGCCGCTTATTTGCCGGCACTGCACCGCGCGGGCTTACAAAATATTGGTGTTTTAAAACCTATTGCAAACGATACGGCTGCCATGAAAGCCATTTATGTATTTATCCCTTTTACTTCTGCCAATGAATGGGCCGGGCTAAATGAACGCCTGAAAAAAGATGCAGTTTACCAGTCGGCCGCTAAAGATTTTATTGTTGCAGCATCAGATCATCCTCCTTATGAAAGGCTGGAATCTATTTTGATGGAAGCATTTGCAGGACAGGAACAGGTAATGGCTCCGGCTTCACAAAATGCAGAGAGGGTATTTGAATTGAGGAGTTATGAAAGTCCTACCGAAGAATTGCACAGGAAAAAAACAGGCATGTTTGAAACTGGCGGTGAGATCAGCATTTTTGACCGCCTTGGTTTTCATCCTGTATTTTATGCAAGAGTGATTTCCGGTACCCGCATGCCTAACCTGATGTACATGCCTGTGTTTGATAATATGCATGTGAAGGATTCATTATGGGACAAATTCCGCAATGATCCCAAGTGGAAAGAAATGTCAACGGCTCCTGAAAATGAGAACAAGGTCTCTGTATCACATATCGACAGTATTGTGATGCATTCTACCGAGTATTCGGATTTTTAAATTACCTCAACTTTAATAAAGCTTAGATGAAAAATAATTTCAATACCCAGAAAGTTGCCAGGATGTCAACCTTCTTCCCACAGGCAGTGATCACAGATAAATTTATTTTTCTTTCGGGTACTGCTGGCATTGACCCGGTTAGCGGGCAGGTTGCGAGTGACAGTTTTGAAGACCAGGCGAGGCAGGCTTTCGCTAATATTAAAACGATATTGGAAGAGGCTGGCAGCGGGCTGGATAAAATTATAAAGACCACTATTTTTATGGTCACTGGCAATGACTTCAGTATCATCAATAAAGTATATGGTGAATTTTTCCCGGAGAATGCACCGGCAAGAAGCACTCCACAAGTGATGCCTTTTCCCGCGGGAATACTTATTTCTGTTGAATGTATTGCCCTTGTTTAAACAACCAGGAAGGCCTTTTATACTTATTAATTTATCTCAACTTTTCATGTTGATGGGGGGTCTCAGAGTCTGCCCTGGATGAGCGTTCACCCTGTAACTTTCCACTTACACCTATTTAGCCACGATCCTACCGATTTTCCTGCGGAGGAATATGCTTGTCAATTTATATTTAACATAGAACTCACCCCCTAATATAACTTTTATGAAGGTATTTTTTACATGCTTGCTTTTGCTTTCTATATCTGTATGTGCAACTGCACAAACCAGCGGTACTTTAAAAGGGAAAATAATTGATACTGTTGGCAAACAATCATTGAAAGGAGCTACCGTTACTATATTGAACCCGGTAGATTCAACACTGGAACTTTTTGGGGCGACAAAAGACGACGGTACATTTGAATTGAAAGGAATTTCCTTCGGAAGTTATTTAGTGAGTATTTCTTTCCTTGGATATGAAACAGTTTACAAACGCCTGGCAGTTTCTAAAGTGGTTGCGGACGCCAACTTTGGAAATATTTACCTGAAGACAAAAGCCAACGACCTTACTCCTGTTACCGTAACACAATCACCTATCAGGATATTACACGATACCATTGAATATAATGCAAGCAGTTTTAAAACAAAACCGAATGCAGTTGTAGAAGACCTTCTCAAAAAATTGCCTGGTGTGGATGTAGATAAAAACGGTGGCATCAAAGCCCAGGGCGAAACGGTGCAACGCGTATTGGTAGACAATAAACGTTTTTTTGGGGATGATCCAAAAATGGCGACAAAGAACCTGCCGCCTGATATAGTAGATAAGATTCAAATATTTGATGACCTCAGCGATCAAAGTAAGTTCACCGGTTTTGATGATGGCAATCGTGTCAAAACAATTAATATCACTACTAAAAAAGATAAACGGAAAGGATATTTTGGCAAAGCTGTAGCAGGAGTTGGAACAGCCGAGACATATGATGAGAATTTCAATATTCACCGGCTGAATGGTAACTCGCAGATCTCTTTGGTGGGACAAGGCAATGATATCAACAAGCAAAACTTTACGGCACAGGATTTCCTTGGTGGCGGTGGCGGCGCCAGGGGGGGTGGTGGCGGTGGTGGTGGAAGAGGCGGCGGTGGCGGCGGATCTACTGGAAGTGGTATTACAACCACATGGGCTGCAGGATTAAACTACCGCGATACATGGGGAAAGAACGCTGATATCTCAGGAAGTTATTTCTATAACAACCAGCATACAGTTACAGACCAGCAAAGCCTTACGCAAAACCTGATAACTGCTGATTCATCTACGTATAATAATTCAGGCTCGTCGTCTGTAAAGAATATTAATAATCACAGGCTCAATTTTAACCTGGAGCAGAAATTCGACAGCATGAATTCATTGGTATTCCGTCCCGGTGTAAGTTTCCAGGGCTCTGAACCATTTTCTTCTTCTTCAACTATAACTACTGGTGGCCAATCGGGCAAATTCATTAATAATTCTATAAGCAGTGGTAATGGTGTCAGCAGCGGTTATAATATTACGGGAAGTAATCTTCAGCTCAGGCATAAATTCAATAAAAAATTCAGGACGCTTTCTGTTGACCTGAACATTACCGCCAATTCTAATAATGGCGATGGGCATAATTATTCTGTTAATAAATACACTTACCCTTTCGCTAAGACTGATACGCTTGACCAGTATTATAATAATCCTTCTAATTCTTTTACTATTAGTCCAACGGTCTCCTATACCGAACCCCTGGGAAAGAACCAGATACTTGAAGTGAATTACAACTTCTCGCATCTTCAAAGTGTTTCGAATAATAATACCTATGAGTATAATAGTGCAACAAAAGCGTACACCATATTCGACAGCCTGTTCAGTAATTCATATAAACATACTTCCACGTCTAACAGGGCAACGTTGAATTACCGTTTGCAAAATGCGAAGTTTAATTTCAGCGTAGGTACAGGTGTACAATTCTCTGACCAGGTAAGTATCAATACCACTAAGAATGTTACTGTGGTGCATGATTATACCAATCTTACGCCTACTGCCAACTTCCAATATAATTTCACGAAATCAAAGAACATCCGTATCAATTATACAGGCAGAACTGGCCAGCCAAGTATTGCACAATTGCAGCCAATTACCACTACCAGTGATTCTATCAATTTTCAGAAAGGTAACCCTGACCTGCATCCACAGTTTACACATAGCCTGAGGATATTGTACCAATCATTTGATCCGGTATCACAACGCGTATTCTTTGTAACTGTTAATGCCAGCGCTATTGTTAATGATATCCAGAGCTCTGTAGTACAACAACCAAATGGTGGAAAATTAACTACCAATGTGAACCTGGATGGAACGTATAATTTATCAGGTTATATTAATTACGGCTTTGCATTACGTAATCCTAAATCGAACCTGAATTTTACCACTAATATTAATTACGGGCAATCGCAAACATTGATCAATGGTCAAAGCGATTTTACCCGCCAGACCACTTTGGGAGAAACAGTCAAGTGGACCACCAACCTGAAGAATAATTTTGACATGAATTTCAATTCTACAACCACTTACTATATTATACGCAATAGTTTGCAGCCAACGCAGAATTCAGATTATTATACGCAGACTTTAGGTGCTGAAGTAACTTATTATACCAACAATGGCTGGATACTGGCTGCCGATTTTGATTATACCTACAGTGGCAATCATGCAGCGGGGTACAATACCAGCGTGCCTTTATTGAACCCTTCATTTGCCAAACAATTCCTGAAAGATAAAGCCGGTGAATTACGCCTCACCGTCTTTGATGCGCTGAACCAGAACCAGAGTGTTACGCGCTCAGTTACTGGTAATACCATACAGGATACCAGGACAAATGTACTTACACGCTATGCGATGCTGACCTTTACTTATAACCTGCGCCAGTTTGCAGGCAAGCAACAAAGGATGCCTTCTCCTTTCCGTGGTATGCGGCCTCCGGGTGGAGCAGGTGGCGGACAGCGTGGTGGTGGTGGCGGTGGAATGGGCGGCGGCGGACGTGGCAGAGGTTAGTCTATCAATATCCTAATCTTTCCAATACTTGAATTCTTTATTCGTAAAGATGGATTTCGGTATCATCGCATGTACACCTAACGTTTGGTCAACTACCTGTGTTACTTCAAAATCAACACCCGTACTTGCAATTGATAAGGCTTCATTGAATGTAAAGCCTAATTCCTCTTTGATAAAAGTAACTGCTTCAAGCGCGGCATTCTTCATGGCCTTATCAAGATCCGGATCTAAACCAATGGCAATAAAATGAGTGGGCGTTTCTGCACGAACGTGTTTAATATGTTTGTCTTTATGAACAATAAACTTTGCAGTTAAAGTAAGCGATGCTTCAATGGCTACCCCGCTGATCTCACCGGTTCCCTGGGCAGCATGGCAATCACCCGTTGTAAAAAGTGCACCCTTCACCGAAACTGGTAAATAAAGTGTAGTGCCTTTTACCATATGTTTCAGGTCGAGGTTGCCCCCATAAAATGCAGGTGGAATAGAACTCACCCTTCCTGATTCTGCAGGAGGTGAAACTGCCATCACACCCATAAAAGGCCGCATGGGTATTTCAATACCTTCTTTAAAAGAAGCTGTATGTTTTTTCTTATTATACCTGTACACAAAACTTTCAGCTACAGTAACTGCATCGGGAAGATCGCCACCTTTAGGCCATACACTATTTACACCATAATCACTACGCACTGCAATATCCATCATGCGCACTTCCAGCATATCACCGGGTTCAGCTCCTTCAATATAGATAGGGCCGGTTAACATATGCCCGCGGATACCTGATGGCTCGGGCTTTACATTTTTCATAATATCAATGATATCTTTTGCCTGCTCATCTAGTGGTAAATTGTTTGTCTTGAAAAATGCTTCCGGATCGCGGCGGTTGATGCCTGTTGTATTGATGGTTTGTATCTCAACAACATCACCATCCTTCACTTTTGCTACAGGTGGCACATCAGCCCCATAATAACCATAGACCATGTTTTCAGGAATACTTCTCACAAGATGATCTGTCTTGATGGGCGCATCTTCAGTTTTATTTTTTTTAGTATCATCATCAATACCAACAAAACTGCTTAATGTAAATGCAGCCAGTCCGCCTTTGGCAGTGTTCATTAAAAAATTTCTTCTTGACCTGTTTCCTGGACGATTTGAATGGTTGTGCTTCATATTTAATACGGGTTTATATGCGGGGGATGGAATAAATATATTAAATTATGGGCAGCAAACCTGCGAAAGATTGGCACCTATCTTCTGGATAATTCCTAATTTGTGATGCAACCGCATAAATAATCATTTATGTAAATCGTCAGCATAAAGTGGACAAAATATAGTCTAAATTAGTAGAGTGTTTCCATCATTAATCATTAAACCAAAAATGA
>CAISDV010000164.1 GCA_903884185.1 uncultured Chitinophagaceae bacterium
CTGCCTTCTTTTCCGATGATTCTTCCCTTCAGCTCTTCGTTTGCCAAAATCACCGTCGTTGTTGTGAGCTCCTGTGTCTGGGGGACTGCGCATTTCTGTATTGCCAGGGAAACTATTTCTGCCATGCGTAAAGATGTTACTGCAAAATGCTATGGCGGCGATATTAGCCGTAAGCGTAAACTTCTTGAAAAACAGAAAGAAGGAAAGAAACGAATGAGGCAGATCGGTAATGTAGAAGTGCCACAGGAGGCGTTTTTGGCGGTGCTGAAGTTGGATTAATTATCTGCCGGATCTCCCGGCTTTGTTCTCTGCGTCTTATTATTCACTCTTAATGAAGAATCAGCAACAATTTTTGCGTTCTTCTTTGATTGCTCCAACAATTTTTTCTCGTTATGATTTCCTTTTTCGTCGAGAAGAGGTGCCGGCAATGATTTTTGTTTTTCGTCGAAGATCACGTTGGCAAAGGGATTGCTGACAAAGGTCCATTTGCCATTTATCCATTTAAACCCTTCAAAATCACCATAAGGGATGAGTGTTGCTTTATTAGTTGGATCGTTTGATTCGCTGGTAAGATGGTCAAAAATGATCTCATCATATTTTGGATCGTAGTTCATTCTTACACCGCCATCTTTTTTATATTCTATGCAAAAACGGTATGTGGGTTGGGAAGGTTTCATATTGTCTGCAGGATAAGAAAACATCCTCCCGCCAAATTGAGGGTTGCCTGATGCATCAAAGGTCAATATCTCTATCCACTTTTTATTCGTGCGTTCATTGTTCTCATCCAGGCCCAGCAAGGTGTAATAATTTTTATTGTTGAAAGTTTTGAGAACGATCTTATAATACACAGCGCCGATCCAATGTTTCGCATCACGGATAGAATCACCGGGCGCTTTTGTAAAATCAGAGAAATCAAATAATGGAAACAATTTCAAAGAACCATCAGCGGTCTTCATTTGTATAGCACCCCTTTGCCGGTAATAAGTAAAATCTTTCATTACAGACCATGTAAATATTTTAAAGCTATTATCGGGTGCATATAGTTTTGAAACAGTCTTGATGGAATCAAAATTATATTCAAAAGAGTAGGGTACCTGCAATGCCTGTATCAGCCCGCGTATAAAAAAACTATCTGCCCTGAAACGGTCAACCATCTCATTTGCCCGGATCAAACTATCAGAATATCCCTGTATGGAAGCTTCGATATCCTGCAAACGCTTCAGGTTGGAAGAAGATAAGTTCTGCGCCTGCAAATGATAAACAAAAAGAATAGAAATAAGAGGAAGTATTTTTTTCATATATGATTCTGGCATCTAAGTTACAAACACATTAGATGTAAGAGGCAGTATGAGTGTATAAAATATAAAATTTAGGCTTTTGTTAATGCTGTTGCAAAGTCAGCAAGGCTATCAAAACGCAGGTCTATCAAGGGATTGGGAAAAGGAGTGTCCGGGTTGGTGGTTGCTGCAAAAACGGTGTGCAGTCCTGCATTACGCCCAAACTGCATATCGCTTAATTTATTACCCACTATCATACTTTTAGCAGGATCGATCTGCGGAAAATCTTTCATTGCCTGGTATGCCATGCCGGGATTGGGTTTTCTGTTGGGTGAGTCATCTTCCAGGTCGCTGCAGAAATAAATATTATCTATTCTACCACTGCCGGCTTCAATTTCTGCAAGCATATTGGAATGAATAGAATGCAAATTTTCTAAGGTCATGAGGTTCTTTCCAACACCTTTTTGATTAGTCACCATCACGATCACGCCAAATCTTTCATTTAATATTTTCATGGCTTCTACTACACCCGGATAAAAAATAAATTCCTTCCAGTCGAGTACATATGTTCCGGGTTTCTCATGATTGATCACACCATCCCTGTCAAGAAATAGTGTCCAGTTTTTATCTATTAATTTCAGGTCCATCATCTATTTTAATAAAGTTACTTTTAATGACCGGTAACCAGCAACTGGTAACTAGTAACCAGCAACTAGTTCATTTTGTGCCCTTATGTAATATTCCGGGATGCCAATATCAATAAAATATCCAAGCTGGACCAGCCCAAATAATTTCTTTTCGGTATAAAAAACTTCGAGATAATCTTTTTCAAATGAAAATTTCAGCGGCAATTTTCTTTGCAGGAGTCTTTCTGCATCTAATGCATACAACCCACCATTGATCAGCCCTTCGTGATAAAATTTCTTCTCTTTGAATGATGCAATGGAAAGGTCATTATTTAATTCCACTACACCATACCTGTCGAAATCCACCATTGGTTTTAATGCCAAAGTACAATCAGCTTTGCGATCATTATGAAGGCTGGAAAGCTCTTCCAGGTTCACTTTGAACAAGGTATCTCCATTGGTGGCAATCACATTTTTACCTCTTGCATGCTTGCATGCCAATTGTATTGCGCCACCTGTGCCCAATGGTTCTTCTTCAATTGAATATTCTATTTCAAGGCTGGTATATTGCTCATTAATATAGGCAGTAAGTATTTCATGTTGATAACCAAGAGAAAAAATAAACCTTTCAATCCCCTGCTTGTGCAGCTCATCTATCACATACGAAATAAATGGTTTGCCATTGACCGGGGCCATACATTTAGGTAATCCCGGCAATGCAGAACGCAGCCTTGTTCCCAAACCGCCTGCTAATATGATGGCTTCACGAATTGGCATGAGTCAAAATCTATTCTTGTGTCAGGAAGTTGGAAATAAATTTTCTTCTACCAGTTCGCAGATGATATGCCCTAACATGATATGGCTTTCCTGTATCCTTGGTGTATCTTTTGATGGAACGTTTAGTAAGTAATCGCAGGCGTCTTTCATTTTTCCGCCTGTAGCACCGGTAAATGCAACAGTGATCATACCTTTTGTTTTAGCCGCTTCAAAGGCCTTCAGGATATTTTCTGAATTGCCCGAGGTGCTTAATCCAACTAACACATCACCTTTCACACCAATACCATCCACCAGCCTTGCATAGATAGCATCATAACTATAATCATTTGCAACTGCTGTAAGGTAAGAAGTGTTGCAATGGAGTGCATCAGCGGGTAAAGCCATCCTGTCTTTATAAAACCTACCTGAAAATTCAGCGGCTAAATGTTGCGCATCTGCAGCACTGCCGCCATTTCCACAGAATAAAACTTTATTTCCATCACGGAATGATTTTGTGATCACTTCGATCACAGCAGCAACTTTTTCCTGCATAGAAACATCTTCCAGTAATTGTTGCTTGACAAGAATGGAGCCTTGTATAATTTCTTTTATTTTTTTATTGATCATTACGTTCCCTGTTTATTAATGAATATTTATTCGGTCGTCCATGTCGTCAATCCATGCTTTGTAAATTGATAGGGGCGTACCTGTCCGCCAAAATTAGTCAAAGCTTCTACAACCTTGTAGCGTGTATTCCCGGGGCAATAAAAGATCATAAAGCCACCGCCGCCTGCACCACTGATCTTTCCGCCGCTGGCGCCTGCTTTTTTTGCAGCTTCATAAATTTCTTCCAAAAGCCCGTTCGAAATATTGTGTGCCATTTGCCTTTTTTGCTGAAAGCCGTAATCCAGGATCTGCCCTATCTCATGTAATTTCCCCCTGAGAAGTGCTTCCTTCATCCTTTTCGATTGTTCTTTCAGTTGGTGCATCGCTTCTATGCTCTTTTCATTTTTTTGAACAACATTTTTTTGTTGCTCTTTAATGATGGCAGCACTTTCGCGGCTTGTAGAAGTGTAATACAAGATGAGATTATTTTCCAGTTCATTCAAATATTCCTGTTTGATGCGCAGTGGATTAACGATCACTGTATCATTTGCATAAAACTCCATAAAATTTACTCCGCCAAATGTTGCAGCGTACTGGTCCTGTCTGCCACCTGCCAGTTGCAGGTCTTTTCTTTCGATCTCATATGCATAATGTGCAATATCATAATCACCCAGGGGCAAGTTCAGCATTTCAACAAAAGCGCCAATGATCGCCACCACTAAAGTTGAAGAAGTGCCCAGCCCACTTCCGGCAGGTGCGTCTACAAAAGTAGATAGCCGGAAATTTTTAACGGGTATGCCATAGTCTTTTTGAACGCGATTATACACACCTTTTAGCAAATCCAATTTTCCATCAATGGGTAATTCAGCAGCCCAATCAAAATGCTGTTCTTCTTTTCTGTCGAGCGCTTCTAAAACAATACCACCTTCTTTCATCGGTTCAATGGCCGCATGTGCAGACAATGAGATCGATGCATTTAGTATTGCGCCGCCAAACTCATCCGTATATGGACTTACATCAGTGCCACCACCTGCGAGGCCTAAACGTAAAGGTGCTTTACTGCGATAGATCATTGTTTGAAACTAAAGTGATAATTGTGGGAAGTTTAACTGGCTGCCGATTGAAGGATTCTATCCGCCAATATCTTCCAGCTATACTTCTTTTTCTCTTCACGAAGATGCGGTAAAAAATAATCTTCGCCTAATTGGTAGAGCCTGAGTATCTGATCTGCAACAGATAAAGGATTGGGCTCTGCTATCAATCCCGCTTTCCCATCAGGTACAAGATCCGGTAATCCGCCAACATTCGTTACCAGCATGGGTTTTTCGAAATGATAAGCGAGGGGAGTTACCCCGCTTTGGGTAGCATGACGGTAAGGCTGTATCACAAAATCCGCCGCACTTAAATAATAGCGTACTTCGCTGTCAGCTATAAAATCAGTTCTCAATATTAATTGGGGAAAAATATTTAATTGCTGAATGAGTTCATCATATTGTTTTCTGTCTTCATAAAATTCGCCGGCAATAAGCAGTTTGATACCGGAACTTCGCATGCGTTCATCATTCATAGCTTCCAGTAAAATATCAAGGCCTTTGTACTTCCTGATAAAGCCAAAGAAAAGAATGATCTTCTCATTGGGATCAAGCCGCAATTTTTCTCTTGCCTCTTTTTTATTTATCGCTTCACCAAAATTATCATAGAGTGGGTGTACAACTTGTACAGCGGGTTTTTGTGAAATAGTTCTCAGGTCCTGCATCACTTTTTTGCTCATAGTGATAAAAGCATCGACCGGTTTTATAAAATATTTTGTAAATGATTGATCACCGATTCTTTTTTCGTGTGGAATGATATTGTCTGCGATACATACCACCCGTGTAAAATTATTTTTTTTCACTCTGCGCAGGATCGTGCCTAAGCATGGGCCCATAAAAGGAAGCCAGTAACGAACAACAATAATTTCCGGGCGAAGTTTGCGAAGTTCATTTCCAATTTTTATCCAGTTCAATGGATTGATGGAATTGATACAGACCTTGATATGGATATCTTTTGGCGCAGGCTCTGAAGAATATTGAGTGGTGCCTAGAAAAAGAAAGCCGGGATATTGCAATGAAAAAGTGTAGATAGTAGTATCGAAACCTTGTTGCTGAAATTGCCTGGCGAGCCTTTCATCAAACGAAGCTAATCCGCCGCGCAATGGATGCGCTGGGCCTATGATGACGATCTTTTTATTTGATGGACTATCCGTTGACACAAACGCAGCAGGTTTACATGGATGAATAAAAAATTACAAGCCCAGTTTTTTCTCAAGGAGATAAGAATTTCTGTCGTGTGAATTGCGGGCAGTCAGTTCCGCAAGAAAACCTGTAACGAACAATTGTGTACCGATGATCATTGTTGTTAATGCGATATAAAAAGTAGGGCGGTTGGTCAATGAAAAATCTGTAATGGCGAATTTTGCTATAACAAGATAAATGCTGAATCCAAACCCTGTAAGAAAAAAGATCGTTCCAAGTAATCCAAAAAAATGCATAGGTTTTTTTCCAAACTTGCTAATAAAATTGATTGTTGCGAGGTCAAGAAAGCCATTGATAAAACGTTCCCATCCAAATTTTGTAACGCCATATTTTCTTGCACGGTGTTCTACTATTTTTTCTCCGATCTTCGGAAACCCGCCCCACTTAGCTATTACAGGGATATAGCGGTGCATTTCTCCATACACTTCAATACTCTTGATCACTTTTTTACGGTACGCTTTCAGTCCGCAATTAAAATCGTGCAGTTTGATACCGCTGCTCCATCTTGCTGCAGCGTTGAATATTTTGGAAGGGATATTTTTGGTTAAGGTGTTGTCGTATCTTTTCTTTTTCCAGCCACTCACGATATCAAATTTTTCTTCGAGGATCATTCTTCTCAATTCCGGTATCTCGTCTGGCGAATCCTGCAGGTCTGCATCCATCGTGATCACCACTTCACCTTTCGCAGCTTTGAATCCTTCGTTTAGTGCGGCACTTTTTCCATAATTGCGTTGAAAACGGATGCCTTTGATATGTTCATTTCCGGCGGCAATATTTTCGATCACTTCCCAACTGTTATCAGTACTTCCATCATCGATCAAAATCACTTCATATGAGAGATTGTTCTCATTAACCACATGCACTAGCCAATCACACAACTCTGGCAATGATTCTTCTTCGTTTAATAATGGAATGACAACAGATATATCCATGAACTAATTTCTTATTGTGGAAATTCAGGATTAGGATTTTTCTTGGCAACTGCTGCGCCAATCAACGCCGCAATAGCGCCCATACACAGGTATAGAAGCAATGCACCGCCTACGGCAAAAACACTAAAAAATCTGCGCGTAATATCCATTGCAGAATCTATCTGGTCAGAAGTGAGTTTTCCTTTAGCAGTAAGTTCTTGCCTTGACTGGTCTAATACCAGGTCAACCATGCCTGGATAAATAAATTTGATGAAAATAAAAGTATAAACTACAACGATAGCTGTTGTAGCTGCCGTGGTTTTAAAGCCATGCGCGAAAGCATTTCCAAAAGTGATATTGCCATCCATTTGCTTAGCGAAAGAAATACAAGCCCAGATAATGCCACCCATGAAAACGAGTGTGGAGAGCCATCTTAAGCCCGAATTCAAAGTTTGGCCACTAAAATAAGTTCCCAGGGACACAACGATCAGTATTAATGCTAGCACCAGGCCTTTGGCAGCGGGTGATGTTACTTTTTGTTCCATTGAAGTTGGTTTTATTTAATTCAAAACTAAGTTTCCTTTATTAAGAGTGCCAATTACTTTTCCTTTCAACTCTTTATTTAGAAAAGGAGTATTGGATGATTTGCTTTTTTGATTTTCTTTTGTAAGTGTGGTGCTGCCATTCATTGTGAATAGCGTTAACTCTGCTTTCGATCCTTCTGCAATACTGATGGAAGGTAACTTAAAAATTTTTCTGGCCGATATGCTTAACAAATTTACCAGTTGATCATTGCTAAGATCAGGTAGTGAATGATTGATAACGGCAAAGCAAGTTTCCAACCCCGTCATGCCTGCTTTCGCATATTCAAATTCACAAACTTTATTATCAGTGTCATGCGGAATATGGTGCGAAGCAATACAATCCACTATCCCATTCAAAACACCTTTTCGCAAGGCGAGCATATCTTTTTTGGTACGTAGCGGTGGATTTAATTTAAGGTTGGTATCATAATCCTTCAGGTCCTCATCACAAAAAAATAAATGATAAGGTGTAACACTGCAGGTTACCCGCAGGCCATCTTTTTTTGCTTGCTTAATGAGCTCAAGGCCTTTGCCAGTGCTGATTCCCGTAAAATGAACCTGGCTTCCGGTATATTGAACCAGGTCAATATCGCGCTTGATAATGATCTCTTCTGCAATCGCAGGAATGCCTGGAAGCCCCAATTTTGTGGAGACGATCCCTTCATTCATCAGGCCATGTGTACCAATGGTATTATCTACCGGCATTTGAATCAATACACCGTCAAAAGCTTTTACATATTGTAATGCTTTTAAAAATAAGCCGGGTGTTTGTACCGGATGAAGCCCGTCGCTGAATGCAATGGCGCCACTGTTTTGCATATCGTACATCTCTGCCAGTTCTTTTCCTTCCAGGTTTTTTGTGATAGCACCGAGGGGATGAATATGTACCGGAAGTATTTTTGATCTTTGTACAATGTATTCTACCTGTGACTTGCTTTGGATAGCCGGGTGGGTATTGGGCAAAACAAATACATCAGTAAATCCTCCCGCAGCAGCAGCAGCAGCGCCGGTTTCAAGGCTTTCTTTAAACTCATGGCCGGGATCGCAGAAGTGGGAAAATATATCTACCCAACCTGGTGAAACGATCATGCCTTCCTCCTCACAAACTATATCAGCTTTGTCTGTAATATTTTTTCCAATGGATGAAATATTGCCATCTGTGACAAGTAAATCAATAACCGAACCATTATAAGGGGAGTGAACATCTGCAACTAAAACCTTCCTGAGAAGAATCTTCATGCGGCGGGTGAAAATTTTGTGCAATATAACCTGAAATTTTCTTTTTACTTTATATTTGCCACCCTTTAAAAATCATGGCCTCGGGTAGTGGCGCAGTCCGGTAGCGTATTTGCATGGGGTGCAAGGGGTCGCTGGTTCGAATCCAGTCTACCCGACTTTAACATTTCTTTAACAAATAAAGCCTTGTATATCAATTGATTACAAGGCTTTTTGTGTTTAAAATTTTAATTTAACTGGATTCGAACGCCCTTTTTTCAAGTAATCATGAGTAGCCAACTGAGTACATAAATACTTGACAATCAATCAAATATTAGCCAAATCGAAGGGCTTTATATATTATTTTTTATTTATAGATGTCAAAAAATGGCAAATTTGCAGTGAGTTTACGAAAAATTATATACCTCATATATAATTGATTATCAGCAAATTATAAAATTGTTCGAATCCAGAAAAATTCAAAAATTGGGGGAATGTTTTTGATAGAATTTGATTGCATTTGACAATCATTTTCTTAACTCAAAAACACTCAATCAATGAACAGCTATCTGCCTGGCCACGCTGTATAACCTGGCTTGAGCACATAAAACTGAATATAAAATCTATATATAACCCCGTATATTATGTTAAAACGCTATTTCTTACCCGTTTATTTTCCGGGATATAAGGATTGGGGAGCGGATAGAAATTTCTAACGCATTTCTAATAGTGAGGCACCTTATTAAAAAACAGAGGGGCATCGGAAAACCGACGCCCCTTCAACCCTAAACCCTTTAAAAAACTAAATATAATATCGAAAAAATCGTGCCAATCTTAATGAATAACCCTTTAGAATCTTTCAAGCCTCGAAAAAAAGAAGTCACCTTCTATCGCTGCATTTTCATCACTATCGCTGCCATGCACTGCATTTTCACCAACTGAAGCAGCAAATTTTTTACGGATCGTTCCTTCTTCTGCCTGGGCAGGATTGGTTGCGCCGATAAGTTTCCTGAAATCCGATACAGCATTATCTTTTTCCAAAATTGCCGCTACAATAGGGCCACTGCTCATGAATTCCACCAACTCACCATAGAAAGGCCTTTCTTTATGAACTTCATAAAACTCGCCCGCCTGTGCTTTGGTTAGTTTTGTCCATTTCATTGCCTTTACTGTAAAACCGGCTTTGATCACCTGGTCTAAAATAGCGCCTGTGTAACCTTTCGCGGTTGCATCGGGCTTGATCATGGTAAATGTTCTGTTGCTCATGTATATTTCCTTTGTTTTGGCGGCAAAAGTAATTCAAGATGGCTGAAATATGAGCCAATAGCCTGATTTTTATGACTTAAAAGCTAAATTGATTTGAGAAACTGCCTTTAAAACTGCAATTTTGCCGCCTTGTATGAAAGCAATCGAGGCATTTTATCCCCAATTAACCCATCCCGCGAAAGTAGTGGTGACAATGCACCAGAAACCCGACGGGGATGCGATGGGATCGGCTCTCGGATTGTCTCATTTTCTACAGGCATTAGGCCATTCGGTAACCGTGATCTCTCCAACTAATTGGGCCGGTTTCCTGGACTGGATGCCCGGTACCGTTCAATTAATTGATTTTGAACTAAACCGTGAAAAAGCGAAAAATATCATCAAAGACGCCGGATGGATATTTTGCCTCGACTTTAATATACTTCACCGCACAAAAAATATGGCCCAGCCACTGGCCGATGCTACTGCCATTAAAATACTGATCGACCATCACCAGGAGCCGCAGACAGAAGCTTTTGATTATGGAGTGAGTGATGTAAATAAAAGTTCTACCTGCGAAATGGTGTACGATTTTATCGTTGGATCAGGGCATTCTGATAAGATCGATCTGGATACGGCTACCTGTTTATATACCGGTGTCATGACCGATACAGGCTCATTCCGTTTTCCTTCTACCACTGCTTCTGTTCATAAAATGGTGGCGCACTTAAAAGAACTGGGATTACAGCACACCATTATCCATGAACATATCTATGATAATTTTTTAGAGAACCGCTTGCGCTTTATTGGCCATGCTTTACTGAACAGGATGGATGTATTATATGAATACAATACCGCTGTGATGTACATTCCAAAACAGGACCTTCAAAAATTTGATATCAAAACCGGTGATACAGAAGGATTGGTGAACTACCTGCTCACTATTGAGGGCATCCGTTTGGGAGCTATTGTGATAGACAGGGATGAAGAAAGAAAATGGAGTTTTCGCAGCAAAGGGAACTTTGATGTCAATACATTTGCACGGCTTCATTTTGAAGGGGGCGGCCATGCCAACGCAGCAGGGGGCAGGAGCAGCGATCCATTGGAAACAACCTATAAAAAATTTCACGAGGTCATAAAACAATACGAACAACAATTACAATAAACCAAACATGAAAATCACCACATCAGTTTTAGCGCTTTCCCTATTGCTGGCAGGATGCCACCAATTCCAGAAAACAAAGTCGGGCCTTATCTACAAAATAACCCCTGGCGGAAGTAAAGACAAATTAAAACAAGGGCAGTTTGTCAAAATGAATATAGAGATCAAGATAGAACCAAAAGATACTCTATGGAGTTCCAGCTATGGGCATATACCTGCTTATATAGCTGTTGATACAGCCCGTTTTAATACCGATAAACACAACTTCACAGAAGTACTTGCTATGTGTGCCCCCGGCGATAAGTTTGAGTTCATCATGAACGTGGACAGTATGAAGAAATTCAACCTCATTCGCGAGTACGATAATCTTTTTGTGAAAGGTGGTAGTATTAAAGGCAAGGCCGATATCATTGCTACATTCCCCGATGATAAAGCATTTATGGCTGATCTCCAGAAAGAAACAGATCTTGAAAAACAAAGAGAGGTGGCGGACCTGCAAAAATATATCAACGGGAAAGGCATTCATGCGCAAAAAACTCCCAACGGTGTTTTTGTAGAGATCAAAGATGCAGGAGGCCCGGTAAAACCCGATTCAGGCATGCAGGCTTCTGTTATGTACAGGGGCACGCTGCTGGAAAACGGAAAAGGGTTTGACAAAAATATGGATGCAGATGCATTGCATAAAGATCCATACCCGGTAGTAATGGGCACTCATAGTGTGATCCCGGGATGGGAGGAAGGGTTGAAATATTTTGGAAAAGGCGGTAAAGGCAGATTGTTTGTACCTGCTTCCATGGCATATGGTGGCCAGGGCCAGCGCCCGGCAATACCACCTAATGCCAACCTGGTATTTGATATTGAGGTAGTGGATGTTACCACACCACCACCTCCTCCTCCAGCACCCGCAGCACCAACGATGAAAGCTCCGGCTCCACAGAAAAAGAAATAAAAAAGTAAAAATATAATAGGCTCCTGTTATCAAACAGGGGCCTTTTTATTTTGTATAGGCTTCAAAAAGTGTAATAGCTTCCATTGCTTCTTTTACATCATGTACACGCAGGATATTTGCACCATTTAACAGGCTGATAGTATTTAATACTGTAGTGCCATTCAATGCCTGTTCCTCAGTAATACCTAAAGTTTTATAAATTGTAGATTTTCTTGAAACACCTATCAGCAAAGGTTTCCCCAGCATATGGAATGCCTGTAATTCGCGCAGCAATTGAAAATTATGATGAATGGTCTTTCCAAAACCAAGCCCCGGATCAACAATTGTATCAACAATGCCAGCCTGCGTTATCTCTTCAATTCGATGAATAAAAAAATCCAATACTTCTTTAGTCACGTTCTCATACACCGGCGCTTTCTGCATATTTTGCGGATCGCCTTTCATGTGCATACAGATATATGGCACACGCAACGATGCCACAGTTGATAACATCTTTTCATCTATGCTTCCGGCACTAATATCGTTCACAATAGAAGCACCGGCAGCAACAGCTTCTGCCGCCACTTTTGCATAATAAGTATCTATAGAAATAAATGTCCCGGGAAAATGCTGTTGAATAGTTTCGATCACCGGTATCACCCTTTTTAGTTCTTCTTCCATGCTGATCTTCTCACTTCCCGGGCGGGTACTCTGTCCGCCAATATCAAGTATGGTGGCGCCTTCCTGCAGCATTTGTTCTGCCTTCTCCAGGGCAGTTTCACCAGTAACACGGCTACCGGTATAAAAAGAATCGGGCGTAGCATTGATGATACCCATCACGATAGGGGTATCTATCACCAATGATCTTCCTTTGCAGTTGAGTGTGAACATTGTCGTGTTTCAATTATCTTGCGTCAGTATCAAAGATATAGATTGCATCTTTGGATTTGAAACAAGACCGATACATTGAATTTATGAACACCAACGATCAATACAACGGAGCCGTACAGCAGTGTAAGGATATTTTTATCAAGAAGACAAAGGATTATGGCACGGCCTGGCGCGTTCTCCGCACCATTTCTGTTGTTGACCAGATCTTTATCAAGGCGCTCCGCATCCGCACGATACAGGATAAAAAGCAACAAAGGGTAGAAGACGATATTGCCTCTGAATTCAAGGGGATCGTAAATTATGCAGTGATAGGGTTGGTGCAGCTTGAACTGAATGATCCCAAAGTGGATGAATTGCCTGTTGAACAAGTAAGCGAATGGTACGATAAGCAAGTGGCTTTTGCAAAAGCAACTATGGAAGATAAGAACCACGATTATGGCGAAGCATGGAGGGAAATGAGCCAGGAAAGCTTTGCGGACCTTATACTGATGAAACTGATGCGCATCCGTCAAATACTGCTCAACGACGGGCAAACACTCATCAGCGAAGGGATCGACGCGAATTATGTGGATATACTGAATTATTCGGTGTTTGCATTGATACTGATGGGGGATGTGGGATAGGAGATACGGGATGGGTGATGCGAGATAGGAGATATGGGATTTGACATTTAGGATGGGTGATATGAAATTAAACACATCGTACTTCCCACATCTAACATCGTACATAATAAAACATCCTATATAAATAATGAAAATCACCTTAACCATATTCCGCTGGCTCGTTGGCCTGTTATTTATTTTTTCAGGATTGATAAAAGCCAACGACCCACTCGGGCTGAGCTATAAAATGCTTGAATTCTTTGAAGCATGGAACTGGCATTTCCTCGACAACTATACACTCGCCTTTGCATTTCTGATGAATGTGTTTGAGGTGTTGGCAGGTGTGGCGATCATCATTGGCTGGCGTATCAAACTCTTTAGCTGGCTGCTTTTATTACTGATCATCTTTTTCACTTTCCTTACCAGCTATGTTTTATTTTCCGGTAAGATCACTGCCTGTGGCTGCTTTGGCGATTGTGTGCCGCTAACACCTTTACAAACTTTTGAAAAAGATATTGCCCTGTTACTGATGATATTGCTGTTATTCTTTAATACGGGTAAGATCAAATCATTTTTTGCATCGTTCAAATCTTTTATCATTCTTGCTGTAACAGTGGTGTTAGTCACCGGTATCCAGTTCTATGTATTAAGGCACCTGCCATTCCTGGATTGCCTTCCCTATAAAAAAGGAAATGACCTGCTTGAACAGATGAAAATACCTGCCGGCGCATTGCCTGATAGTTTTGCGATTCAATATAAATACACAAAAAATGGTAAAACAGTTGAGTTTGGTGCTGATCACTTTCCTGCTGATTTCGATAGCACTTACCAGTATGTAGACCGCTATGACCGGCTGGTGCGCAAAGGAACAGCCGAAGCAAAGATCGTTGACCTCTCGTTCCAGACACTTTCGGGGAATGATACTACACAGGCGATACTGCATGAAAATAACCGCTACCTCTTATTATTTGTAAAAGATTTTTCTAATGCAGACGACTGGAAAGAACAATTTCAAATTGTATTGAAAGCGGCACTAAAGAAAAATATACCTGTATATCTTGTTACTTCACAGGCTGGTGTGGCAAGTTCTTTATTTAGTAATGTGATGATATTAAAATGCGATGCAACGGTTATCAAAACTGCAGCAAGAGTAACCCCAACCTATTTTCTAATGCAGGGCGCACTCATCTTACAGAAATACAGTTATGCTGATGCAGATAAATTGCAAAGAAGATTTTAGGCTGATTTAGAATGCTACAATAAACTGGTCATTCATGTTTTCATTCCTCACGCGCAAACTTTTATATGGCGTTTTGGTACTCGGGGGAGTAGTGGTGATCGTATTTTTTCTTTTCCAGGGATTTGGTGACCCTGCCAGGCTGGTGCTGGGGCAAACCGGCGACAGCGCCACCATGCACAATATCCGCAAGGAACTGGCTCTTGACCAGCCTAAATGGAAGCAATTTGTTTTATATCTCAATGATGTGTCGCCACTGGCCATTCATTCAAAAGAAGAAATAAAAGCCAAGCAACTAAAAGGAATTTTTATTGGGGGCGATACAAAATTTGCTATCAAAATTCCCTATCTGCGCCGTTCCTATCAAACCAAAAAAGAAGTAAGTGATGTATTGATGGAAGCTTTGCCAGGCACCATTATCCTTGCATTTGCAGCAATGCTCATTGCAACTATACTCGGCATTTTGCTGGGCGTACTTGCAGCAGTAAAACAAAATACCTGGATGGATACAGGTTCTGTATTTGCAAGTGTACTGGGTATTTCAACGCCTTCTTTTTTTATGGGGATCATACTCGCCTATGTATTTGGTTTTGCTTTAAATCATTACACCGGGCTGCACATGACAGGAAGTTTGTACGATGTGGATCCTTTTGGCGGAAAAGAATTGCAGCTAAAAAATTTAATTCTTCCTGCCATCACCTTGGGTATTCGTCCGTTGGCAATCATTACTCAGTTAACAAGAAGTGCTATGCTGGATGTATTGGGGCAGGATTATATCCGCACAGCTTATGCAAAAGGTTTAAGCAGCAGAGTGGTAATTTTCAGGCATGCACTGCGTAATGCACTCAATCCTGTTATTACTGCTATCACCGGCTGGTTTGCCGAATTACTGGCAGGTGCCTTTTTTGTTGAATATATTTTTGGATGGAATGGCATCGGTAAAGTGACCGTGGATGCTTTGGAGAAGCTCGATTTCCCTGTTGTGATGGGGAGTGTATTGGTGACCGCTACTTTTTTTATTTTGGTGAATATACTTGCGGATGTTTTGTATGGAGTAGTGGATCCGAGGGTTCGGGTGCAATAACGATTTCAATTATTTTATTACCACTTCTTTTATCACTTTCTCTCCAAATGCTTCATTCACCCTTTCAATGATCTGTGGTTTCTGAAACATCAGTTCATTCTTTAAAGGCCCAACAGCAGTGTGGATGAACAAAGTATGATTGATGATCTCTATTTTATCTGTGTATTTGGAAATGGTCTTTCCCATCAATTGCTCCCATACTTGCTCTATCTGCACAGCGCGAATGCCATTGCGCAGCCTGCTTGTATTCAGGAATTTTTTTAAGGCATCACCTATGTGGTACTCGCTCATAAAGTAAAATTAACGTGTGTTCTATTGATATTATAATGTTTTTTTAACGCTGCCACCGAGGCACAGAAACACAGAAATATTTTATTAACTCATGCCTTTTCTCTGTGCCTCTGTGTTTCTGTGGCAATTTTCCATTTTAGTTTGTAGAGTGGAATCGTAATGCATTAGCCCTGAATTACAATTCTATCAATTGATATTCCACACCTATCTTATCCAATTGCTGTCTCAATCTCTCTGCATGTGTATCAGTAATAAAGACCTGCGCTTTTTCTTTCACGCATACTTTAGATAACAGGTTGTGCATACGCTGTGCATCTAATTTTTCAAACACATCATCCAGTAATAAAATAGGTGCCAATCCCTTTTTTTGCCTGAGTGTTTCAAACTCTGCCAGCTTTAATGCAAACAGCAGGCTCTTACGCTGCCCTTGCGAGGCAAGGTTTTTAAAGAGAAGCCCGGCCATCAATAATTCCAGTTCGTCCTTATGTATGCCACAGCCTGTTCGTTGCAGGTACAGGTCGCGCTGGCGGTTGGTAAGTAATAGTTCCCGCATCTGGTCTTGTGTCAACTGGCTATCATACCGGATAAAAATATCATCATCTTTCTCCGCAATATTTTTATACGATTCATTTACCAGCGGAATAAAAGTATCCAGGAATTCTTTTCTCGCTGCAAATAATAGTTGCCCTTTTTCGGAAAGCTGTTCATCAAACGTATCCAGTAAGGATTCATCAAGATGATGCTCTGCAGCCGCTTTTAATAAACTGTTTCTTTGCTGTAGTATTTTATTATAATCGATCAGCCAGGATAAATAACCGGGCTGGGATTGCGAAAGGATGGTATCAATAAACCTTCTTCTTTCTTCGCTGCTGCCTGTTACCAGTTCCACATCATCCGGAGCAATCATCACACAGGGAAACTTACCAATATGCTCTGAGAATTTTTTATAGTCTTCTCCATTTAATGCAAATTCTTTGCGGTTGGTCTCACGAAGTATGCAGGTCAGTTTCTGTTCCTCACCATTTAATAAATAATTTCCTTCAATACGCATCCCCTGTAAACCATGATGCACACTCTGGCTATCGGGCCTTGAAAAATAACTTTTTGTAAAACTGAGATAATAGATCGCATCCAGGAAATTCGTCTTCCCCGCACCATTAGCCCCACAGATGGCCGTGACCCTGCCGGAAAAGGAAAAATCCTGTTCCACATAATTCCTGAACTGTACCAGTGATATGGATCTAAGCTGTAGCATGCATTCCGGCAAAGTAAAGCGAAGTGTTTGATTTTAGATTACCGGGTCTGAAAGAAAGCGGTTATTTTTATCAAAAGAATTTTGCTTTGAAGACAATACTTTCCGGGCAACAGGTTGGATTGACCGTTAAAAGGCTCGCACAACAAGTACTGGAGAATCACCTGCAGTTAAAAGACACCGTGATCATTGGCATACAGCCGAGAGGGGTTTACCTGAGCGACCAGGTAGTGGATGAATTGAAAACACTCGTCGATCCCTCATCTATTTCTTATGGAAAACTGGATATTACTTTTTACAGGGATGATGTTAGAAAAGAATTCCATAATGCCAATAAAACGGATATCCCCTTCAGCATAGAAAATAAAAAAGTGATTATTATTGATGATGTGTTGTACACCGGGCGTACCATCCGCGCTGCATTGGACGCATTGCTGGATTTTGGCCGGCCTGCAAAAGTGGAATTGTGTGTGCTGGTGGACAGGCGTTTTAGCCGTGAATTCCCTATCCAGCCCGATTATGTGGGAAGGGCCATTGATACCGCCATCTCCCAAAAAGTGAAAGTGTATTGGAGTGAAAAGGATGGGAAAGATGAAGTGGTATTATTGTAAGTTGCTGGTTGCCAGTTTCTAGTTACTAGTTAAACAATTCAGGAAAAATTGAATATTCGTTATTGATCATCAGTTTTATTTAACCAGTAACCAGTAACCAGTAACCAGTAACCAGTAACCAGTAACCAGTAACCAGTAACCAGTAA
>CAISDV010000165.1 GCA_903884185.1 uncultured Chitinophagaceae bacterium
ACTAAATACTTGTTAATAATTTTGACCTGTATTAAGAAAGATTCGGGTTTCTCTTGACTCACCGCCACCTTGACCATAAAAAACAACATCCTCATTTCCATCTCCATTTAAGTCTACAAAATGTAGATCATTTCTGAGACTATCAATATTTAGAAATGCATCAGGATCCTTTAGTTTGTATGGCTGGAAATTTTTTGGAGTAGCTTTTATGAATTTGTCTACGGTTGTTTTGGGAACTTTCTTCTCAATACCTTTCCAATTTAAAGTATTGTCTTCTTTGATAACAGGGAACGTGAATGCCTGTTGAGAAAAGGTAGTGATTGATATTAAGAGAACGGTTGAAAATAATATTAGTCTCATAACAGTATCTTATATCGAAAGTAATACAAAAACTTATACTCATTTACTCAACAAATCACCAATCATTTTCCCGGTTTTCACAAGATTTTCATGAGTCATTTTCGTGGCAGTTTCAATATCCTGTAACTTATCGCTGATGGGTAATAGCACATCAAAGTATTTTTGTAATTCTGTATCAGGCTCAAAAGGGACTTTGCCTGCAACACCAATTACAGGAATGCCTTTTTCATTGGCGCGTCTGGCAACTCCATCAGGTCCCTTTCCTTGCAGAGTTTGCGCATCAATACTTCCTTCGCCGGTGATGAGAAGGTCTGCGTTCAGCAATGCTTTGTTGAAATGGGTAGTGTCTAAAAAATAATCAATGCCTGTCACCAATTGTGCATTGAAAAATGTATGCAGACAGGCAGCCACACCGCCTGCAGCGCCACCATGTTTCGGCGTAGCCATATCCTTTCCTGTTTTGCTGAGAACAATATTGCGAAGATTTGTCAAACCAAGTTCTAACTGTTGCACTTGTTCTTTGCTGGCACCTTTCTGCGGACCGAAAACTGCAGCAGAACCATTTTCGCCCAATAAGCTGTTATCTACATCGCATAAAATAATGAGATCTGTGTTGTAAATATTTTTATTGACTTGCGATAGATCAATATCTCCAAGATGGATCAATGAAGCAGGGCCATCAGTTAATTCATTTCCTTTTTCATCTTTTAGTTTGATCCCTAGCGCTTGCAGAATGCCCATTCCACCATCCACTGTTGCACTGCCACCAATACAGAGAACAATTTTCTTTACTTTTTTAGTAAGAGCCAGTTGTATCAATTCGCCTGTGCCGAAAGTAGTAGCGTGTAATGGATCGTATTCATTTTTTTGCAACAATCGTAAACCAGAGGCATCTGCCAATTCAATAATAGCTGTTGAATGATCTTTTGTTAATCCAAATGATGTTGCTATTTTTCTTCCTAACGCATCATGTGCAGGTGCAAGAACTGCATCGCCACCTAAATATTTTAATAGCAATGCCGCTGTTCCATCACCACCATCACCAATTGGGAAACAGGTATTGGTGCTGTTAAGCGGACTTTGTTTCAACCCCATATCGATCGCTTCAGCAACATCATCTGCTGCCAGGCTATTTTTAAAAGCATTGGGGGCGATCAGTATATTCATGTCAGGATAGTATGAACGATAAAAGATACACCATTAGTAAAGTCGTCAATCCCATCCATACAGTAGCGATAGAATATACTCGCAGCATGGTTTTGATATCGAGCCCTGAGAATTTTGAGATCACCCAGAAGTAAGCATCATTGGCATGTGAGATCATCATAGAACCTGCACCCATTGAAAGCACGCACAATATTCTTCCGTTTTCAGTATCCAAATGTAGGGCAGGCAGCAGTGGCAACACAATAGATGATGAGGTAATGATAGCAACCGTTGAAGAGCCCTGTGCTGTCTTTAAAATAAACGTTAGAAGAAAAGGAAATAATATACCAAGCGTGTTCAATGAAAATGTTTGACTGAAATGCTGTCCCATATTAGTTGCCGCAAGCACAGCCCCAAAAGCGCCACCTGCGCCAATGATCACGAGTATGCCACCCGCTTTTTCAACTGCATCACGGAGCAAAGCACTCACTGTATTTTTATTCCATCCTTTTTTTGTGTTGAATGCGAGTAGCACGCCAATAGATAAAGCAATCACCGGATCGCCCAATGAAAGCAATAATTGCTCCCATTTATTTTCTGTACTGTTTTGCAATGTAAAAAACGATCTTGCTGCAATCAAAAGTATCGGAACGATCACTGGAAGAAAAGCTTTGAGTGTACCTGGGTGTGAAGAAGTGTCTTCCTTCACGTCATCATCTTCTATTTCTACATCTTTTATATTTTTTCCTGCATATACTGCCCACATACGGCCTATGATCATTGCGGGAATGGCTATGATTATTCCATACAATATTAATTTTCCAAAATCAACACCAATGGTTCCTGCTGCGGCTGCCGCGCCGGGATGTGGTGGTATCAGGCAATGAACGGAATATAAACCTGTGGCGAGTGAAACGCTCATCACCACAATAGATACACCTGTTCTTTTTGATAATGATTTGGTGAGCCCATTCAATACAATATAACCTGAATCACAAAAAACGGGGAGTCCAACAATAAACCCCGTGATACTAATGGCCCAGGCCGCATTTTTTTCGCCTGCTTTTTTCAGGATATAATTAGCCATCACTTTGGTGCTGCCGGTATGTTCAAGTAAAATACCGAGGGTGGTACCCAAAACAATGATCAGGCCTAATGATTTGAGAATATTACCGAAACCATCTTTTACAATATTGATCAGTCCGGGTAACGGCATACCCACACCTAATCCTGTTATAAGGCAGGCAATAAGCAAAGCGAAGAATGCGTGTACGCGGTATTTGGCAGTGAGTAGAATGATGATGGCAATGCCAGCAATCAAGAACAAGATTACCTGTAAAAAAGAAGCATTCATCTAAACAAATTACCATTTTTTTTAACGCGATCCCGAAGTTTCGGGAGCGGAAAGAGTAGCTGCATGACTAAAACCCTCAATGTTATTGCTATCTAGCTATTGGAAAAAATAGCATTTAGCAGACCTGCCAAACGTACGCCACCTTTGAGAAGTTGTTCATTCACCGTTTGGATATGATCGAAATTATACCGGTAGCTGAGTTTCTGATCGGGCTGCTTGATCTCGTCATAAATTTTATGGCTGATGCTGTATGATTCAAACAGCCATTCGCTTACATGTGCTTTCTGCCATGCAGCTCTTTGTGCCGCCGTAGTATGATTGATGTTTTTTGTGTATTCGGTATAACTCAATTTTTGTTCATCAATGAGTTTCTCATCCCATACGCTGTGAAGATTGGTAGGCTCATTGAACCAAAGAACTTTCACTTTATTACCACCCAGGTCGGACAAGCGCCCAGTATGTAAAGGCTGGTGCACATCACCCACAATATGTATGAGTAACCGCAGGTAGAGTAATTTTTTATCTTTTGGCAGTTGTTTGTTCTTCAACTCCTTTACTAAAAAGTTTATTTTAGTGTATGCGTCGGTAGCAGTGTCCTGTTTAAGATAAGCATTCATTGATTGCTCTGTAAATCCATCATCGAAATTGATATAATGCCACGAATCAAGGTATTTATATGCAGGATCTGATTTGATAAAGTCGGGCCAGTTACTGGTAATGGCCATGGATTCATTACCCAATATTTCCATGATCGTTTTTTTGGCCTGGGGAGTGAGGTAGCTTTCGGCTATTTCTCCCACAATGCGGTGTCCTAACAAACTCCAGGCACCTGATTGAATGGGGAGATAAATAAATAATGAAATGATGAGGACAATCTTGAGGTTTTTCATATATACGTTCTTGATGAGTGGGAGGACGAAATTAGATAATAATAATTGATATGGTTGCCACAGAAGCACAGAGGCACAGAAAAAAGTCAATGTTTCAACTCTTTTTTGTCAAATTGTTAGAACTGCAAGATGCTATGAGCAGCACAGCTCAATCAACAAATCGTAAATCGTACTTCGTAAATCGTAAATTCATACTACAAATAACTCAAATTCGTCTTCGGGCTTAACGCTAATAATGTCTGATACATCAATTCAATAGTGCTTTCAATATCTCTTTTGTGCAGCATCTCAACCGTTGTATGCATATAACGCAGAGGGATAGAAATCAATACGCTGGGGCAACCTTCATTGGCATAAGCAAAACTGTCTGTATCGGTGCCGGTACTTCTGCTCACAGCACGCATCTGCAACGGTATCTTATGTTTGGCGGCGACCTCCTCTACAAAATGCAATAATTTATTATGAACCGCAGGGCCATAAGTAGGCGAGGGGCCTTTTCCGCAGGCAATATCACCCTCGATCATTTTATTGATCATAGGTGTTTGAGTGTCGTGCGTTACATCTGTGATAATAGCAACATCAGGTTTGATCCTGCGCGCGATCATCTCTGCACCGCGTAAGCCAATTTCTTCCTGTACGGCATTGACAATATATAAGCCATAGGGTAGTTTCTTTTTATTTTCTTTCAGCAATCTTGCCACTTCAGCGATCATGAATCCGCCGATGCGGTTATCAAATGCACGGCCGATATAATAACCATAAGCCAGTTCGTCAAAACCTTCTTCATAAGTAACTACAGCGCCAACATGTACTCCTAGTGCTTCCACTTCTTTTTTATTCCGGGCGCCGCAGTCTAAAAAAAGATTATCCACTTTTGGTGCCTGTTCTTTTTCCGATCCACCCATACGTGTATGTATGGCCGGCCAGCCGAACACTGCTTTCACTGTTCCTTTTTTCCCGTGTATCA
This sequence comes from uncultured Chitinophagaceae bacterium, assembly GCA_903884185.1. Taxonomy (GTDB): domain Bacteria; phylum Bacteroidota; class Bacteroidia; order Chitinophagales; family Chitinophagaceae; genus CAISDV01. Next base: position 4,718 of record CAISDV010000165.1, read on the forward strand.
ATACGCGTTTGGATGGAGCGATCTGGTGATCCACGCCACCATTTCTTTTTAGATAGATGAGCCCTTGGTCGGTAATATAATTCACAAACCAACTGATCTCATCGGCATGCGCTTCTATTACCACTTTGAATGAAGCCGTTGGGTTGATCACACCCACCGCAGTTCCATAAGGATCCGAGAAATGAGTATCGATATAGGGCATGATATATTTTAGCCACGCTTTTTGTCCTGCCGCTTCAAACCCAACAGGGGAGTGGGTGTTGAGGTAAGTACGCAGGAATGCATGTGATGCTTCCGTTAAAATGGATTTTTCTTTTGCTTTTATTTTTTTCGCTTTTGCCATGATGGTCTGTTTTATTAGTAAGGCGACTTTATTAGTAACGCGGCAGATATTCCACATGCGGCTTTCACCAGCATCTGCCCGTCGATGATTGCAAGATAATAGAGAATGGGTTTACGTTGGTGCAATGACCAGGCCACAACTATCAACATAATAAAGGGAATGCTGTTGATAAGAATGAATGGCACGGGAAAACGCCGGTATATAACGGTTACAATAAATGCACTAAAACCAATGAGAACAAGTGGAATGATGATAGAAAAAATGGTCTTTCTTAGTCCAACCCTTACAACAAATGTTTTCAGATGAAGGTTATGGTCGGCTGCATAATCTTTGATGTCGAACATGATACAGAGCACGGTAATGAACATCCAGTTCTTAATAAAAAAAATGCCATTAAGATAGGAGTATGTATAAATAGTATCACTTTCGATCTGTTTAAGGATGACAGGGTATACTGTTACTGCACCCGACCATACAAAACCGATGACAAAAGGTTTTATCCATCCTGCTTCACGCAAATTCAATGGGCGAATACCCGGGAAACTGAAACCATAATATAAAACGGCTGCAAGCGGGAAAATAAAAAGCAAGCCATATTGAATCGGTGATAAGCTCAGTGCTCTTTTTCCATAGGTCATGCAGGCATAACAGGCAGCTGCCACTATAATAAGGAACATAACAGCTTTCACCCATCGTATGTTCCGGATATTTTTAAAATACCATTTAGCTCTTTTATCTGTAGGATTGCTTACAGGGCTGCTGCTATAAGCTTTCAGATAATACAACACGGTTCCTGCATACAACAATACATAAAAATAAATTGAGTTGAGGCCTATCTGTTGCTGCATACTGGCTTCTATGGCAAGTGAAACCACACAGATGCCATAAAAAAAATTTCCAAAGAAAAAATAACGGATAAACCTATGCAAAACTTACCTTTTAATCAATACGATAGTGGGAGTGGTGATGGTATCACTCTTGTGTTTTGCAACATCCTGCATCCAGAATTTGAACACACAGGTATCGTTCTTGGGATTGCATTGCGGCTCCTTGATAGGTGGATAACCCAGGTTGATGCCATAAGCGAATGTTACCTGGAATACGCCACTCAGGTCTTTTGTAGGTGTAAATGAAGGTATTTTATAGGCCTGGGTAAAATTGCTGGCAGTACAATTGGATGTTACTTTTTGTACCCAGATAGTATCCTGTACATCCCCTTCGGCATCTGTAAAATTAATATCGAATGTGATCACCTGGTTGGCTGAAAGCACAAGCGGGCTAACACTTTTGAGGCTAATATGCGGTGTTGAACTAAACTGGTCTTTTGAACAGCCGGCCGCAATCACTGTAATTAACCCTACTATCAATATTTTTGCTTTCATATCCGGTATATTCACCCAAATGTACTTAAATCATTTCAACGCATCACTGTGGAGCAGGACCTTCTTAACAAGATTTTTTCAACCGGTCCCCTGGGCCTTGAAGGGCTTATTGCCCGGGTTCGCGATTTCCAATACCTGAATAATGGTGTATACAGGCAATGGTGTGGACTTACAGGTGATAAAACCGCGGTTTCCTTTCTTCCTATCTCCCTCTTCAAGACACAACTGGTGGGCACAACGCTGTTTGATCCACAAAAGGTATTTGAGAGCAGTGGCACCACCCAAACGGGTAATAGCAGGCATTTTGTAAAAGACATTTCATTGTACCAACAAAGTTTTGCAAAGGCTTTTGAATTGTTTTATGGCGAGATAAAAGAATGGTGCATTATTGGCTTATTACCATCTTACCTGGAAAGGAATAATTCTTCATTGGTGATGATGGTGGATGAGCTGATCAAAATGAGCGGTCATGCGGATAGTGGATTTTATTTGAATGAATTTGACAAGCTTGCTGAAACATTGCAAAGGCTGGAAAGCAGGAAACAAAAAACTTTATTAATAGGTGTGAGTTTTGCTTTACTTGATCTTGCTGAAACACATCCGATGAAATTGGAACATACGATAATAATGGAGACCGGTGGTATGAAGGGAAGAAGAAGAGAACTCACGCGCACTGAATTACATACAGCGTTGCAAAATGGCTTTGGAATAAAACAAGTTCATTCGGAGTATGGCATGACGGAATTATTAAGCCAGGCATATTCCGCCGGTGCCGGGAGGTTTGTTTGTCCGCCCTGGATGAAAGTAATGGTAAGGGATGAGGAAGACCCCTTGCTGGTGAGGGATTTTGGGCGAGGGGCTTTGAATGTGATCGATCTTGCTAACCTGTATAGTTGCTCTTTTATTGCAACAGATGATATTGGGATGGTA
>CAISDV010000166.1 GCA_903884185.1 uncultured Chitinophagaceae bacterium
CGTAGATGTTTCAATTTCCCCGAGGTTTAACCACAAGCAATATTAAGTTTACTGTTTCATAATTTTTATCGTTTGATTTGAATTTTGAGTTACTATTTTAAGCAGGTATAAACCTGCATTTATCGAGGAAAAATCGTATTGCTCAATTTGATCTCCTGACCATAATAACTGTCCTGTTATATTCAAAAGTAGGAAATGCGCATCGCTGGAGACATTATCAACGTAGATTTTACCTGTGAATGGATTTGGATAATTCCTGATAGTATTTTGTTGGAATACTTCGTTTTCTGCTGCAGGATAAATTTCAACAAAATTACCTGGAGTCAGTGTCTTACCGTTAAATGCCGGATAGTTTGGTGCATACCTATAAACCCTGAAGACTGAATTCATTTTTTCGTCAGTCCGCACAGGGTTATTGGGTAAAGTGTCTCCCTGTGTTAATGGCCCATTGTTTGTACAAGGATTAATGTATTTCCATACAACAGTTCCTGATGCAGTAACCTCGTAAAATGTTCCTATTGGTCCAACATCAATTAAGGTATTGCCATTTGGTAGCCGCTGGGCACCTGAGATGTCATGCCCAAACATAGATGTTGGAGGGCTTGCCTGGTAACTCCAGGTAAAACCAGAAGGGCCAAATGCAGACGATCCTGTTGGCAAGGTATAATTTCCATTGGTGTCTACCGGGGGTGTTATTTCATCAATTGTAGAGTAGTTCCGGCTAACGCCATTATTAAAACAAAGCAAATTGCCTGCACCTGGACAACCGGTTCTGATCCACTCAACGTCATGTTGCTGATCGTATTTTTGAGTGCTTCCAGTCCCTCTGTCGTAAGTTATTGGATTCCCCCATCTATACAATAAATCTCCTCCTTTGCCTCTTATTCCTCCAGTATGGCCAGCAGCTTGTGCAGTAGTTGTACTATGGTCTATTACCCATACTTCGCTGTTGCCTCTTACACTTAAGGCAATCTGGTCAAAGTCTGAATTGTAGTCAATGGAATTCATGTGATTCCAGAACAAGGGCAATTTCAAGTGGTCGCCGGAATCATTAATTAATTCAGGGTGGGCACTAACAATCCCATAATTTGATTTTGTAGCATCAAAATGTTGAATCAGATGATCCCACACATGCCATTGCCATACAACCGTACCTCCAGAGGGATAAGTAGGGTGTATCTCTACAACGCCATCAGGCAACATAAACCCTTTGGTAGCGATATCAGGTTGAAAATCGCTTGTGTCAAATCCGGCTGCAATGATTTCTGCCATTGTTCTTTTTTCAACTACCAGCATAATTATGTTTCCATTGGGCAGCCTTTTTATGTCATGATGCTGCATATAAGTTGAAGTGGAATAATCAAGATACCATACAAGGGAGTCATTCCAGTTATACTCCTCTATTCTTCCTCCTTCACCCCCTCCAGTTCCAAGGGATCCAGGAGTCATACAGGTCCGCAGTATATTTCCATTATCAAGCAGATACACTGATTGCCCCGGTGGGTAATGACTGGCTTTCCATTCATGTACTTTCCTTCCATCATTATTTATTAAGAAAGTTACCGTATCCTGTTTAGGGGCAAATAAGGTATATCCCTTAAATGTTCTGGTGGTATCGTTAATAAATACCCCCACAGTATGAGTTTGTCCACTGCATACATCAACATTAAGCGATAGCAAAATATAAATTGCTGTGATTATTCTTTTCATAATTGTTCAGTTGTTATTTTATGAATACCATTTTTTTGGTTACCTGTTGATCGTTGGTCTTTAAAATGTAATTATACATGCCGCTCGCTACCTGTGTTCCATGATCATTGGTGCCGTCCCAGACCAAAGAGTATTTGCCCTTGTTGCACGTTTTATTTATAAGCGTCCTCACCAATTGGCCTGAGAGGTCATAGATTGAAATGCTTACCTGTTTTGACTCAGGAATGTCAAAGACAATTGTAGTGGAATAAGAAAAAGGATTTGGATAGTTCTGATTAAGTAAATCATTTGACATTGGTTTCCCCAAAGGCTTAACAAGGGTTTGAATTGTTGAAGGGGTCCAATAACTTGGCGTTTTGCCAGTCATTGTGGGACCGGGAGTCAAATCATGTCCACTGAGTGCAGGATGAGTGCTATCGTACCTATATGCTCTAAATACACCGTTATAGGTGGGATAGTTGTCCACTTTTACTCCTTTTATCCCATCCCTTGTCATGGGGTTGATATATTCCCACACAATAAACGAGTCTAACGGGGAAATTTCAAAAAAATGACCATCATTCATCGAACATATCAATGTGTTTCCATTTGGTAATCTTTGTGCGCTACCGCCAATGGTGCTATAGAATGATGTATTATTTTTACTTGAAAATTTCCAAGTAATTTGTTTGGATTCATTTTTTGAAACTTTCATCAGGTTAGAGTTTGGTGAATTTACTGTCCTGTAGCCAGCATTTGGTGGATTGACAAAGTTCCCGGTGTTAGTGCCGCTGGAATCCAGAAATGGATTTATTTCATAGATATAGGATTGGGGGGTAAGTTCAAACAAATTTTCATCGTTGTTGAAAAGCATGAAATGCCCTGCTCCAGGCAATCCTGGTTTTATCCATTGAATATCGTGCGCACCTCCAATTTGTTTGTTACCGGCTGTCGACTTTTCCCAGTTGGCTGTTACAGAAGGAGCTACCCCCTGGTTGTATTTCGCCGGATCACCAAATCTATATTTAAAATCCCCTGCACTTGTTGCAGCAAGAGTAATACTCCCTGCTGGATTGGAAGGGATAAAAGTGTTGCCATGATTTATTACATAAAATTCGCCATGGACTGAATTTATGACTATGAGGTCTGAATCCTGGTTATAATCAAGGGAATTACAATGCAACCAGTCTTTTTGAACCGGGTTGCCACTGATATTGAGATTGATTCTGCCTGGTGTGCCAGCAATAACACCATAAGTTGGTTTGCTCGCATCAATATCCTGCACTACATGATCGAAAAAGCACCATTCCCAAATCACGTTACCTGACCTGTCTACCTCAACGATGGCATCCATCTGAGCGCCAGTATAGCTGTGAGATGGGTCGCATCCGGCATTCAGGCATTGGGTAGCAGTTAAGTCTTTGTTCGCGATATATATGAAAGTTGAGTCACCCAATTTAGGGTTATATATTTTTTCGAAATCGTGATGCGGGTGGTAATTGGTCCTTGTTTCGGTATAACTCCATACTACCGTACTATTCCAGTCAAGTTCTTTCCACTGATTTGAATTACTTGGATCTCCGCCTACAGCGTCCAGTAATGTTCCGGCCTCTGTAAACCTGGGATTAGTACCAATATTCCATGTATGAATAACATGCCCCTCAAAGTCAATTAAATAGGATGTGCCCCTCGTCCCAAACAGAGTATATCCAAAATATGTTTCAGAAGAATTCCAATACCTTGTTTCCGTGGAAACCATAAAGCTTTCCTGAGCAATTAATGAATAACCGAAACAGGACAGCAACCAGAATAAGAATAATTTTTTCATATCACAGCGTTTTATTTTATTAGTATAATTTTGTTTTTTATGAACTGATTATCTGTTTGAAGAATGTAGAAATATAAACCTGCGGGCTGATTTAATGCATTCCATTTAAATTCGTGTTGGCCTGCGGCCAGTCTTCCATCTGTCAGGGTGGCTTGCAGTTGCCCCAGATAGTTGAAAATTTTCACTGAGACATAAGACTCTTCAGGCAAAGAGAATTGTATCATCGTCGATTCAGAGGAAGGATTCGGGTAAGTGCAGCAATATAGGTTTGGCTTCGCATAAGTTGTAGCAACGCCAGTAGAGTGGCTGAAGTTTCTTGCTACCCGAAAGCCCACATGATACCATGGATGATTGGGATCTAAAGGTCCTCGGAAGTAAGACGGGTCTCTGTTTGACACTCTTGAATGTCCATCATTAACTCCACTGATCATATCTCCATTGTACCAATTTCCGCCACGCATACCCCTGTAGGGTTTGCCATCCGGCATGAGATCGCCCGTGGTTGGTCCCTGAGGGCTGTTGTATGGAGAACTACTATAGTAGTTGCGGGAGTACCAGTCATAAACAAACTGCCACACATTTCCTGCCATGTCATAGAGCCCATAATTATTAGCCCCATTGGAAGTCATGTAAATTGTAGCACTACCTGGCCAGCCGCAAACCGCTTTCAATTTCAATGTGCCATCATAGAACCCGACAGGTGTAGTGTAGGGGTAAGCTCCCGTTTCATAAGGGTCACCTGAATTTGGCCAGTTTGCTTTTGTGGTATCCAGCGTATTGCCCCATGGATATATGTAATAAGGTGTAGTATCACCACCCCTGCCAGCATATTCCCATTCGGCTTCAGTTGGTAAGCGATAACCGTTCTTTGTAAAATCGCAAATCCAGGTAGTTTCATTAAAACATTGTTGCAATCCGTTTTTATTACTTAACCAGTTGCAATAGGCTGCTGCGCCAAACCACATGACGCCGACCATGGGATGTTGTGCCCTGAAATCTACAATGGAAAACGAATGTCCGTCATAACCTATGCTATAATATGATGAATACTGATTTGTGTAGCACAGAATGTTGGTGTCACCAGTAAGGTACACTATATTACTACGTACCTCAATCAGGCTTTTTGACAAAGCAGAATCAAGAAATTGCAGGTATTGCTGATTTGTAGCTATTGTTTTTGCGATGTAAAAAGAATCGATTTTAACTGCATGAAGTGGAATTTCATCACTTGGGTGGGCTGAATCTACAAATCCATAATGGTCGCCCATTTCGAATGCACCTCCGGGTATTAATGCTTCATTAATTGTTTGTGCATTTAATTGTGTAGAAAAAACCACCAATAAACAAGCAACAGCGGTTATTCTTAATTTCAAATTGACCATAAACGACCTTTTTATTTTCTGAATAAATTTGCCCCATTAATTATTTAGACGACACCTCTAATTAATTCTGGCACTAAGGATATTATGATCTTCGTCATAAAAAAAGATGACCAGGATCATCTTTTGCGCAGAAGACTTTTCCCCTTGGAAAACGTCTAAACAATTAACAAAACCGGTTGTCATGCGAAAAATCATTACTCTAAGGGTTATTTTATTTGTGTCCATTTATTTGTCGTTGAGTAATGTTGGTAATGGTCAAACATATTCTATTGTTGATCCGGCTCAAACCACATGTTATGATACCTTATTTTTAATTACTTGTCCTTCACCTGGAGCGAATTATTATGGGCAGGATGCTGCCTATATTGGTACGTTGCCCAATTATTCTATTAGTACCGATGGGAAAACAGTTCATGATAACAATACAAGTTTGACCTGGATGCGTAGTCCTAACACAACCAATACACCGCCAGTAAAAGCTAATAGAATGACTTACGCAACTGCTCAAAATTGGCTTACTACAGTAAATGCTATTAATTATGGCGGGTACAGTGACTGGCGGATTCCAACGATAAAAGAACTCTACTCACTTTATAGTGGCAAGGGCACAGACCCAGGTGGTTCAACTTCATCAGTTGGGTTAACTCCTTTTATAGACACCAATTATTTCAAATTTGCATATGGCAATACCGCACTTGGAGAACGAGTAATTGACCAACAATATATGTCTGCGAATATTTTCATCAAGAATCCCAGCGAATCTGGCTATACTAAGGATTTTGGGGTAAATTTCTCAGATGGAAGAATTAAAGGGTATGATACAGTAGATGTGCTTAGTGGTCTGCCCAAAACCTTCTATGTTCAGTTAGTTCGTGGCCCGCTTACTTATGGATACAATACTTTTGTAAACAACGGGGACCAAACTACAACAGATAATGCGACTGGATTGATGTGGTCAAGGACCGATAATGGCTCAGGGCTTAATTGGGAAAATGCGTTGGCTTGGGTACGAACAAAAAATGCCGCAAATTATTTAGGTCACAGTGACTGGAGGATGCCGAATATAAAAGAACTTCAGAGTATTGTAGATTATACACATGCTCCAGACTATGATAGTTTGCCTGCTATTGATACTAACTATTTCCAATGTAGTACTATCATTAATGAAGCAGGTCAGTTGGATTATCCATATTATTGGTCTGGTACTACACACGAAGGCTATTTCTCTGGGTCAAGCAACGGCGCTGAAGCAGATTATGTTCCGTTTGGCAGAGCGTTGGGTTGGCCTTCAACTCAAACGCATTGGGTCGATGTGCATGGGGCTGGATGCCAGCGAAGTGATCCAAAGGTAGGGCCACCATATGGATATGCTGCCTTTAAAACAGTTGTTGTAAGTGGGGTTACTTATACTGGCTACTCACATGGTCCACAGGGCGATGCCATTAGAGGTTCCAATTATGTAAGGCTTGTCCGAAATGCTTCAGCAACATCAATTAACGATCAAAACAGGAATGGTCATTCATTGAATATTTATCCTAACCCGGTTGCAGAAGTTTGTACAATTTCATTCGGTGATGAACAAAAGCAAGTAAGAATTGACATACTAAATATGCTTGGCAGTAAACTTATCGAAATAAATAGCACCAATACAAATACGGTTGAAATCAACGTTCGAGATTTACCTCAAGGAATATTCATAATGAACATTTATGTTGATAATAATTTTTGGGGCACAAAAAAAGTTGTCAAATTTTAGAACAGCAGCTAATTTCCTTGAGTAGATACAATAGGACTTTCATTATATGAGTATTTATTAGTGGTAATTGCCGTCCTACAACTGCAAATATTCACACTGTCTTCTATAAACAATAAACGGAATACTGCCAGCATGTTATATGTTCATATTAAATATTTAATTAATATGTTAGAGTGACCTTATGTTTAGTACTTATGTTTCCTTTGAGAACCCAATAGGCATATAGAATCTGATATTGATATAGAGTCTTTGTTTACCGGAGTTCAGAAAGTCTATACCCAATTTGGGGATACGAAAATGTTCATTTCATGTAAAAGGGAAAAGACGAGGAGTGAATTTGAAGAGCTGAAAGATTAGGAATTGAAACAGGGAAAGGAATACGGATATAATCTTAAGTTGTAATTAGCGGCAGTTGAAATTTTATCAGTATTTATGGTGTTTGCAAGATTGCATCTCGCCATGGCGATTGATAGTAATCTGCTCTTATGGCGAGATGCAATCTTGCGGTGGACAAGTCCCCCGTACCCCCTGAATTGCAACATTTCAAACAAAAACTAATAATAGCCGTGTTGTCTAAAATAAATTTGTTTTAGACAAAATGCATTAGAAATGCAAGACAAACCAATGTTAACCATTATATTTAATCCCAAAATCTATTCTTTATTTACAAGTTTTTTAAAACGCTAAAATGCTAAAGGAAGTAGATTGGTCAGAAGATAGATCATATCGTTCAGGAAGCAATACTGAGCCCATCCAATTTTATTTGGATGGGTTATGTAATAGCAAGTTTTTTGATTTACTCCTAGGCTATTTTAGTTCGGCTGCAATCAATGTACTATCCTTAGGCTTTGCAAGTTTTCTTTATTCAGGTGGAACAATAAGATTGGTTGTAAATAATGTGCTTTCTCAAGACGATAGAGATGCTATAAAAGCCGCTAAGGACGGCAACTTTTCTTCAACCATTCTTGATTTGAATGATATAAAGCAATTAAAAAGAAATTTAGATGAATATGGTAAGCATTTTTTTGAGTGCCTTGCCTGGCTGTTTGCAAATAAGAAAATTGACCTGAAAATAATTCGTCCTAAAAAAGGCAATGGAATTTCCCATTATAAGTCAGGTGCGTTTTCTGATGGGAAAGACAATGTGGGTTTTAAGGCATCATGCAATTTTACAGCTTTTGGTTTGTTAGAGAATTTAGAAGAATTGGATGCTTTTCTAAGCTGGGAAAATAGTCGCTCAAGTAAAATGATAAACCGGCAGAATAAGGACTTTGAAGAAATATTTTCAGGCAAGGCAGACTATGTTGAGTATTTGCAAATTGAGGATATTGAGATTGCAATAAAAAGAGAGTTTGGAAGCAAGTCAATAAATGAACTTTTAATCCAGGAAAAAGAACTAATCGAAAAGAAAAGTAGCGTTCTAAAGAATAAAAAAATCAGGAAAACTTTCGAGAAAGCAATTACAAGAATTGAAGAAATTATTCGAGAGCCAAGATTCCCTTACCCCGAGGGACCGAGAAAATATCAACAAGACGCTCTTCAAAATTGGGTTAATAATAATTACCAAGGGATTTTTGCAATGGCAACTGGAACTGGTAAAACAATTACAGCATTAAATTGCGTCTTGGAACAATATAAGATTACCAATAGCTATAAAGCAGTTATACTAGTGCCTACTGTAGGGCTTGCAGAACAATGGGAAGCAGAAAGTAAAAAATTTAATTTCGGAAATATCGTCAAGATTAACTCTGAATCTGACTGGGAAGCAAACTTAGCTCTTTTGGATATTTCTAAACATTTTACAGAAACATCTTATATTATAATAGCCACTTATGCATCATTTTACCGACCAAAGTTTCAAGATTTTTTTAAAAGACTTCACAATGAAACTATATTAATCGGTGATGAGGTTCATAATATGGGCTCACCGACTATTTCTGGACTTCTTCCTAATATTCACCTTAAGAAAAGAATTGGCCTTTCTGCAACAC
>CAISDV010000167.1 GCA_903884185.1 uncultured Chitinophagaceae bacterium
AGCGCCTTGTCAATGTTTTCGCAATCTTTTGAATCTATTATCAGCATATAATGATACCCTTTTTGTCTTTGGGGATTGCAAAGGTAATGATTTTACTTATTTGAGCAAACTTTTTATTGACCCTTCAACTTTTTCCGGGCTAAATCGAATAATTTTGTAAAAATAACGTTGGAATGTTTTATACCCAAGATTTGACAACTTTTTAAAAGTTGTCAAATCTGCCGGCTAAACAGGTTGCCAACAGCTTTGTAAAAATTACATTTTATTTAATCAATTGAAATATTTATCAACTATATTATTTTTATTACTTATTGGCAGCGCAATATTTTTTTCCTGCGCCAAGTGGCATGACCCTGCGCCTAAAAATCTAAATCTTACTAATCCCTATTGCAACGATCCGGCGGCTGTGAATTATAACTGGGGTTTTCCCGGTAAGCCGGACAATTCTATATGTTTTTACCCATATAGCCTATTTGTTGGAAACTATATGTACTACGATTCCATGTACCGGGATACGCTTTTTCTGGGCGCCGACAGTTTCATGATAAGTATTGTTGGAACGGACACATCCCACACCCGAATATTCTTAAATGGTTTCTGCGGCCGCCCCATATACCTTACTGCGCAGCCGGGTTACCAGGCCACTGTAGATACAATCGTTGGCGATACCGCTACTGCCACGTCGGGACAGAATTTTTTTTGCGGGATACTGGACACACTTAATGGCATTATCAGCCGAGACCGACTGGATTCTCCCACTGTACTGCATTTTAGCTTTTCGGTAACCACAGACACCTCCGGGATCGTTACCCACAACGGTACTGCCCAAAAACGATAACCTAATGTTTACAGGAATAATTGAGGCTGTAGCCAATGTAAAAGAAGTAAGACAAGATGGTTCAAATGTCGACTTTACCATAGAAAGCAGCCTGGCCAGCGAGGTGAAAATTGACCAGAGTGTAGCGCATGATGGCGTATGTCTAACGGTAGTTTCTATTTCTGGTTCTGAATACACGGTAACTGCTGTAGCGGAAACCCTGGCCAAAACAAACCTCGGTACCTGGCAACCGGGTAATAAAATAAACCTGGAACGATCCTTGAAACTGGGAGACCGGCTTGATGGGCACTTCGTCCAGGGTCATGTGGATACTACCGGCGCCTGCATTGAAAAACAAACGCTTGAGGGTAGCTGGTTATACCGCTTTCGTTTTCCTGAAAAATATGCGGCGCTGATAATAGAGAAGGGCTCTATTTGTATAAATGGCGTTAGCCTGACCGCCTTTAATGTGGGACGCGATGAGTTTACCGTTACCATTATCCCCTATACATATACACACACCAACTTTGACACTGTAGAAAAAGATTGCGTGGTAAACCTGGAGTTTGATGTACTGGGGAAATATTTATTGAGAAGCAGAGAATTCGCCGCCTAAATCATCTTGCCGAAATAGATCCCCCAATGTTATTTTTTTATGATTGTTGGCTATAATTTCCTTATTTGTGTGAAATTATCAATAACACAATATTAAATTTACAAATGGCTTCCGTAATAAAAAGGATAAATGAGTACAATGCGGGTATTCCTCCGGCGCTCCACGAGATGAAATGGCGGGCGATGAAGCTGAGTTCATTCAGTTTTTACCGTGGTACCTGCCATTTGTTTGCAGAAGATTTTGTGAAGATATATAAATACCGGCCAAAGGTAAAAAGCTGGATATGCGGTGACCTGCATTTTGAGAATTTCGGGTCTTACAAAGGTGAAAACGGTTTAGTGTATTTCGATCTTAATGATTTTGACGAATCCATATTGGCCGGGCCTGAGCCAGAGGTGTGCAGGTTTATTACCAGTATCATCATTGCAGCTAACCAAATGAAAGTGGCGGGCATCGCCCTTCACAAAGCGCTGCATGATATCATGGCCACCTATGTGGCTACACTGCAGGCAGGTAAAGCGCTGATGCTGGAGGAGGAGGTTGCCCACGGAGAATTCAAAAAATATTTTCAGCAGGTCAGCTCATTCGACCGCCAAACATTTATCGAAAAGAGAACCTATAAAGAGAA
>CAISDV010000168.1 GCA_903884185.1 uncultured Chitinophagaceae bacterium
AAAAAATGCGATCCTGATCGTAGAGTTTGCAAAAGAAAGGGTAGATGCAGGTATTGATATTTTGCCTGCAACACTGGCTGCAGTTAAACTCAGATTACGTCCTATTATTATGACATCTATGGCATTTATATTGGGTGTACTGCCATTAGTATTTGCAGAAGGAGCAGGAGCAAAAGCGCGTTCCACGATCGGGTTTACTGTATTTGGTGGTATGCTCGCAGCCACATTGCTTGCTATATTTATTGTGCCTGTTCTTTTTGTGGTCATTACCCGCATGGCTTACGGTAAGAAAAAACTGGAAGAGTTGCGGACACAGGCTGTGATCGCTGAAACATCAGAAAAAACAAAAGAATAGAATTCCTGCTAACTAAGCGAATTCGTATTTGTAAGGCTTTAAATGTAATTTCTTTGCATTCTTTTCGGCTTCGCGCAAATCATAGCTTGCCTGCATTCTTATCCATAACTCAGCGTTGCCGCCAAACACGCGGGTAATTCTTAAAGCCATCATGGGGCTGATAGCTGCTTTTTCATTTACCACATTAGACAAAGCAGGCCTGGTAACTCCCAACATGGCAGCAACTTCAGTAATAGTTAAATTATTTGGTTCAATAATTTCTTCCCGTAATAGCTCACCGGGATGGGTATTATGCGCTATTCTTCTTTTCATTGTATTTTAAATTAATGATAATCTAAATAATTAATGTCAAAGGCATTTCTGCCATCAAATCTGAATATGATACGCCAGTTTTCTTTAACAGTTACGCTCCAATAACCTGCATAATTTCCTGTCATTGGGTGCACACGCCAATTTCTAAATGGTAACAGGTCTTGTGGCATAGAACTTACTTCATTAAGCGTATCAAGGATCAACCTTATTTTATTTCTTTGGTCAGCCGGTAGTTTCCCGCTCATTCCCTTTTCCCAAAACTGCTGTAAGGCCTTATGTCTGAACGATACTATCATAACATAGTGTAAAGTTACACATTACACTTAAAATAGAAAAAATATGTTTTTGAAATCCCTGGTTTAGGCACCCTTCCCTTTATTTTTATTCACTTTCTGCCATTATTAAAGAAATAAATTTTATTCTTGCAGGTTGGTTTATTAATAAAAACTGAATCTGATGAGCAGGGAATTAAAATTTATGCAGGAAGCAATTGAATTGGGCAGGAAAGGCATGCTCAATAATGAAGGCGGCCCTTTTGGTTGTGTTATAGTAAAAGGCGATGAGATCGTTGGCCGTGGATGGAACAAGGTATTGTCTGCCAATGACCCCACTGCTCACGCTGAAGTATCTGCTATTCGAGACGCCTGTAAAAACCTGGGAACATTTCAATTGGATGAATGCGAGATATACACTTCCTGCGAACCCTGCCCTATGTGCATGGGTGCCATTTACTGGGCAAGGCCAAAAAAAGTATATTATGCCAATACGCGCATAGATGCCGCGAATATTGGGTTTGATGATTCTATGATCTATGAAGAGTTGACTGCTTCCCTCGAAGAAAGAAAAATCAAAATGAATCATCTTGGCAGGGAAGAAGCTATTAAGGTATTTGAAGAATGGAAGAATAAGAATGATAAAACCAGGTATTAGGAAATGTAAGATCTACGGACTGTATCCCGCATTCCGTATCTCGTATCCCACATCTTATATAAACCCCAATTTTCGATCTTTTCCCTCTGGCCGGGTGGCCTCGTATTCGCACCGCCGCTGCTTTTTGTTCTTTGGAAAATTATCCGCCTAGGCGGATTTTTCCAATTCCGCCTTTGGCGGAACCGAACAAAAAGAGGCGGCTTATGCGAATACTGGTAGAAAGTGCGAGTATTAAGTATCTGAGATCCTATATCCTATATCCCGTATCTCGCATCTCATATCCCGCATCTCATATCCCGCATCCCGTATCTCGCATCCCGTATCCCGCATCTCGTGTCTCGCATCTCATATCCCGCATCTCGCATCCCGCATCTCGTATCCCGCATCTCGCATCTCGCATCCCGAATCTCATATCCCGTATCTTTGCCCCTTAACATAAGCTCATGAGTGATTTAATGGATCAATTAAGCAAGACGGTTTCTTATATACGCAGCAGGGTTAAAACTGAGGCGAAGATTGGTATTGTATTGGGTAGCGGACTCGGCAACCTGGCAGAAGTGATCAAAGTGGATGAGGCGATCGACTACGCTGACATACCTCATTTCCCTGTAAGTACGGTAAAAGGCCATGGCGGTAAATTATTGTTTGGTGAACTGGGTGGAAAGAAAGTGATCGTGATGAGTGGCCGTTTTCATTTTTATGAAGGTTATGGCCCGCACCAGGTTATTTTCCCTGTCAGGGTGATGAAATTACTGGGAGTGGAGACATTGTTATTGTCGAATGCTGCAGGTGGAGTAAACCCCAATTATAAAGTGGGCGACCTGATGATCATTAACGATCATATCAGTTTTTTTACCACCAACCCTCTCATGGGAAAAAATGATGAAGCCATAGGAACAAGGTTCCCCGATATGAGCGAGCCTTATAACAAAGAACTAATTGCAAAAGCACATGCTATCGCAAAGGCAAATAATATTAAAGTACATGAAGGTGTTTATACTGCCGTTACCGGCCCCACTTTTGAAACAAGGGCTGAATATAAACTGATAAAGGTTGTTGGAAGCGATGTGGTAGGTATGAGTACCGTGCAGGAAACCATTGCAGCTGTTCATTGTGGCATGAAAGTATTTGCAGTGAGTGTGGTCACTGATATTGGCATCCGCGAAGACGATAATATCATCACCCACGAAGAAGTATTGCAGGCCGCCAAGGATGCAGAGCCTAAGCTGACGCTTCTGTTTACAGAAATGGTGCGGCAATGTTGAGATGCGGGATGGGAGATACGAGATGTGGGATGGGGGATATGAGATGCGGGATACGGGCGCCCCGAATAGCATTTACCAGTTCATTCACAGCTAATAAGTTATTTTGCAGTAGATTCTCTCAGCATGAATGTATCGGCAGGCAGAAAATTTACGATTTTATGTTCTTGTATGCTCCTCACAGCATACTATGCCGCTGCGCAAATTCCATTAACAAGGCCGATCAATAGTGGCGGGCTACCGGACAGTGTTAGTGTAAGATACGACAGCCAGGGAAGGCCCATCCGCGCAGCACGAAAAGATTCTTTACAGCATCGCGACAAGTTTGCGGATTCCATCACCATTTTTTACCGCTTCTTTGATTCCACCCGCAACAGGAATATAGATTCTTCATTGAGCGATTTTTCATTACGCCTCCCGCAACCTTATACATCCATTAATCTTGGGAATTTTGGTACAGCTTCAAAATCACTTTTATTTCACCCTTTAATGAAACCGGGTTGGGATGCCGGCTTTCATCAATATGATAGCTATAATTTTTCTGTTGAGAACACACGTTTTTATCAAACAACGAGGCCGTACTCCGAACTGGCATATATGCTGGGCAATAATGCGGAGCAATATGTGGACCTTCTTCATACACAAAACAAAACAAGCGATTTTAATTTTTCTTTTGGCTACCGGTTCAGTAATTCGCCGGGTACTTATAAAACACAGAACGCGAGCATTAGTGACATTAAGTTAACCGCTCACTACCAGTCGCGCAACAGGCGCTATGAATCATTCTTTATTTTTATATCCAATAGCAATGCATCTTCAGAGAATGGTGGCTTGCAGAATGTTCATAAACTCGATAGCCTTGCGCTCAACGATCCCTATGAAGTGGATACGCGTTTAGGTATTGCGCAGCCTATCTCCCGTAACCCTTTTAATACCACAGTAAACACTGGCAATATTTATAAGGAGAACATTCTTTTATACCGGCACCAATATGCATTTGGCCAGAAAGATTCTTTGGTCACTGATTCTGTGACATATAAAATATTTTACCCGCGATTTGCTTTGCAGCATACCATCACCATAAAAAGTGGCAGTTATAATTATACCGATAATTCTGTAGTGGATTCTTTATACAGAATATATTTCAATGCATCAACAGGAGGTGTATCAGCGCTTGAATATAAAGACTCGTGGAGTAATATTACCAACGAATTCAGCCTGGTCTCTTATCCCGATAAAAAGAACCAGAGCCAGTTTGTAAAATTGGGGGCGGGGTTACAAAACCTCACAGGTACTTTTGGCGATACCACCCATGTTTCTGTTGATCATTTTTATAATGCTTTTTTGCAGGGCGAATACCGTAACCGCACAAAAAATAATGTTTGGGATATAGAAGCAAATGGTCAATTATACCTGACCGGATTGAATTCGGGCGATTATAGTGCATATATCAGCCTGAAAAGACAGTTAAGTAAAAAAATAGGTTACCTGCAATTGGGTTTTCAGAATGTGAACAAAACACCCTCCTTTATTTTTGATACCCGAACAAACTTTCCAGTTGCTAAGCATGCAGAATTCAGTAAAGAAAATATTACCCGGCTTTTTGCAGAATATGAAAATGCACGCAATGGCTGGAAATTAGCGGGTGAGTATTATTTAGTTAGCAACTATGCTTATTTCGATACTTTTTTTAGGGCGAAACAATATGCCACACTTTTTAATGTACTTCATCTCAGTGCCGAGAAAAAATTTCATTTAAGCAAACACTGGAATCTTTATTCTGAAGCGCACTTACAGCAAACAACCGGTGGTGCCCCTTTGAGTATGCCTTTCATCCTTACACGGCAGAGGCTGGCATATGAAGGGCATTTTTATACAAACCTGTTTATATCAACAGGATTGGAGTTTAGGTATTATTCTGATTATCATGCAGATAATTATTCGCCGTTTGTGGGGCAGTTTTTTCACCAGGAAAGCTTCAGTACTTCCAACCGTCCCGATGTTAACTTGTTCTTCCACTTCCGCATCAAGGGATTCAAGGGATTCCTGAGGCTGGAAAACATCAATGCCATCAACCCTTCCGGCGGTTTTAGCTTTAACAAATACAATTATACGGTACAGCAATACCCTTCTGAAGGCCTTTGGCTCAGGTTTGGCATCTGGTGGAACTTTGTTAATTAACCGCAAACGAAAACAGGCAACAGAAAAAACATTGTACCTTTATATCGAAATGAAACGTTCAGTAGTAGCCATATTAGCACTTATTTATATCACCGCCAGCAGTGGCGTGGTTATGAATATTCATTATTGCATGGGGAAACTGAGTTCTGTAAAAATGGGCCTGCTTGCTAAAAACCCCTGTGGTTGTGGCAGCATGGAGAAGAAAGGATGCTGTAAGACCGAACAAAAACTGGCAAAGGTCAGCGATAATCACAAAGCCGCATATACCAGTTTTCAGTTTAATGCTTCGCCTAAAATATTACCTGTTGAATCTTTTGCAAGTGCAATAACTTTCACAAACCTGAACGATAGGACGGTTTCAAAGAATCATTCACCGCCTGACCTGTCACCACAGGATATCTATCTTCTTAACTGCGTTTTCCGGATCTGACCCCTTTGCAATCATTGTAATAGCTGACTTGTCAATTTATTTATTGACGAGGTATATCATAATACAATATTTTTTAAATCAAAATCAAATCAAAATGAAACACGTAATCGTATCGTTATTGGCTGCATGCATTTGCACAGTATCCATTGCACAAACTAAATTAGTATCAGAAAAAATAAATGTATCCGGTAACTGTAAGTCCTGCAAAAAGCACATCGAAGCAGCAGCAAAAGAAGCGGGTGCTAGTGTTGCCAACTGGGATGTGGACACCAAGGTATTGTCTGTAAAATTCGATGGCACTAAGACCTCAGACAAAAAGATCGAAGCAAAGATCGCTGCGGTTGGATATGATACACAGGATGTAAAAGCTACAGACGAATCTTATAAAAAATTAGAAGAATGCTGCCAGTATGATAGAAAAAAGGCCGCAGCAAAACAATAGATCATCTATGAAAAAAATAATCATGGCGGGGCTCCTGTTGGTTTCAACAGGGGCTTTTGCCCAATTCAGAACAGCCACGCTTCAGGCGGCAGGGTTAACTTGCTCGTTATGCTCAAGGGCTGTATATAAAGCGCTTACGGCTGTTCCCTTCGTAAAAGAAGTGAAAGCCGATATTCAGAATTCGAGTTATGTTATTTCTTTTAAGGAAGGCCAGCAGCCCGATTTCGATATGTTAGCGAAGGCGGTTGAGCAGGCGGGCTTTTCAGTAGCACATTTAAGAGTGAATATGCATTTCAACGGATTACCTGTAGAAAACGATACTCATGTCAAGATCGATGGGAAGACATTCCATTTTCTGCATATAAGTTCTCAATCGCTTGAAGGCGATATGACGATCACATTGCTGGATAAAGATTTTGTATCGCCCAAAGAGTATAAAAAAAATGCGCAATACACTACCATGAAGTGCTACCAGACTGGGCTGATGGAATCTTGTTGCTCAAACAAACCTGGAACTGATAAAAAAACAGTGACTGTGACAGAACGGGTGTATCATGTAACTATCTGAGGTCTGAACTTTAAACCCTTGGAAAGTTCTAAACTCTAAACCCTTGGAAAGTTTTAAACTTTCCAAGGGTTATATTACCCCAGATATTTAACGTTATTATGACGCAGCGGTTATTATATTTTAAAACTCTTATAGATGTTTCGCTTGAATGAGTAGCAACCCTATCCTGGCTATGAAAAATGTTTTGACTGTCACCTTTTTATGTTTATTCACAGGCGCATCTGCGCAGGAGATGTTTGTATTTTCTGAACCTGCAAGTAATATACCTTCACGTTCGCTTGAAGTGAAACAGAGTGCAAAATTGCAGGATGATATGCATACAGGCCATTTCCAGCAAAGGCATACAACTGAATTAATGTTCGGGCTGGGAAAGGACTGGATGCTGCATCTCTCCGGAACATTCTCCAATATGTATAGTCCGCAACTGCAATGGGAGAGCCAGAAAGCTTATATAAAATACAGGTTCCTTGCAAAAGACGGAGTGTACAGCCATTTCAGGATGGCAGCATTTATAGAAGGCGCTTACAGCCGCAATGTTTCTTCATTTGATGAGTTAAATATTGACGGCGACCAGAGCGGGATGCAGGCTGGTATTATTGTTACACAGCTTCTGCATAAACTGGCGATTTCATCTACTATCGGATTGGTGGAGAGTTTGCAGCAGGGGCGCTGGGACAAATCTGTTCCCAAAATATATCCTTACGAAGCGCTGAATTATTCTTTCAGTGCCGGGTATTTATTATTTCCCAAAGAATATGCAGATTACCAGCAATTGAATGTGAACCTGTATGCAGAATTGATAGGGCAGAACTCCCTCGATATGTCAAAGCATTTTACTGACCTGGCACCCGGATTGCAATTTATTTTTCATAGCCAGGCAAAATTGAGTGCCGGTTACCGTTTTCAATTAAATGGAAACATGAACCGTATGAGTAACGAAGGATTCCAGATCAGCTTTGACTGGTTGTTCCTCAACGTGCTTAAATAGCAGAAGAAATTATTTTTTCTTTTTATTCCATGCGATCCGCCTTCCAATGATCATCTTAAAAACAAAACCATCGGTGGCAGGGGTAAGTCCCCAGCCGGGGCCAAAATTCACTTCCCATTTTTCGTTATTCTCTAAATCGTAAGCAAGGAATATGGCATGATTCTGCTCAGGAAGTTTATCAAAATTATTAATAGGGCCGGTGCTTCCATAATATTCAACACCAAGACTGGTATTCTTAAAAAATTGGTATGATAATTTCAGGTTAGGTTCAAAATCGGGAGCAGAATTCTTATTAACCCCGGCAAAAGAAGCGCCGAAAGTGGGATTAAAAGAAACATAAAATTTGTCCCATTCCTTATCAATGATGGGCCTCATCTCTAATGTCCAGGTATCGGGAGAATATTCCGAGCGCTGGTAGCCAAATTCTGTAGAAAGGCTCAATCCAAAAGGGAGATGCCATGATTTTGGCGCTGCGATACGTGGACGGATATGAGTACCTACAAACTGGTATCCATACGGTGATGTATAATTCATAAACAAATAAAAGCCCAGTTCAAAATTGTCAGTGATGCCTTGGGTGATCTCAATAGTTTCATGCAATGCACGGTTGGATGGGCGAACACCATCCACTATCAATTTTTGGCCATTAAAAGTATAATTGCTGTGCAATTCTATCTGGGTGGTGCGTTTGGCCTGTGTTTCAGAACCATAAACCTGGATCTCGTAATTGTCTTGCGCTGAAGCAACAAAGAAAGAAAATGAAAATAGAAGTAAGGCTAAAGTTTTCATAGAAAGTTTGGATGAAGATATATATGTTCATCAAATCTATGTGTAAACGATAAATGGTTCAATTTATTTGGGAAAATATCGGTGAAATCATTTTTCAAAATATGCCAGGCTGCCACCTACCCATTCTTTATCCTTGTTGTACCGCACACCGATCATTTTTCCTTTACTTAAACGTGCCAGGTTGTTGACGGCAATGGGCCTTGGATCGCCTTCTTTCCAGAAATAGAAAATACGTATCTCGGCTTTTGCAGGTATATCCGGGGTTTGAATGATATCGGCATACTTCACTTTTCTCTGCAAGATCCAGTTCTGTGGGTCTGTCACTTTCTCAATATCAGCTTTGGTTACATCTATCACCACACCTTGCCCTGCAAAAGAGAACAAAGGTTTGAGTACATAATTTTCAAGATCGGCAGGGATAGTCCCTATTTCATTCAGAAATTTTGTTTGTGGAACATAAGGATGATTGATCAGCGGCAGAGTGTATTTACTGATGCGGTAAAACCAGTTGGGGTGAGGTGCCCATTCCACATCTAATTCTTCCAACAGTAATTTTCCTTTTTCTTTTACCTCTTCCGGCTGCTGCTGCAGGTCATCAAAAATGATACGGTTATAAATTCTTTTGATGGGAATTTTTACTCCGTCATTCATGTAGAATAATTTCTTTCCCTCCTGTATCAGTTCTGTGAGGCAAACTGGCTTAATGCCAACATAATCCTGCGTACAATAAAAATCGATCTTTGTTTTTTGCTGATGGGGGAATATCTCCAGCAGTATCACATTTTCCGGTTTGTGTTCACCGAGTATGATCTCTTTCAGGATATCTATGTATTGGCCTTTCTCAAATCCATTCAAATAAGCCGAATAATTTTCTGGAATAGAAAAATGGCGGCGGGTAACCTCATCATGCCATATTTGATAAGCGAATAAACTTGGGAAGCCCTGCATCTCGATGAGTTGTGGTTCTAATTCTCCACTTGCATTTTCACAGATGCCAAAATCAAACGCAATAAAATGAGAGAAACTGTTTTCGCCCGGTACCCACACATCGGCAGGTATGGCATGGGCGGTGAGCGACATGAAATTATACTGTGTGATCACATCAACAATACTCTCACAAGCCGAGATCGCTTTGCCTTTAAATGCTTTGTCAATGAATATGGGTGTTTCAGCCACGCGAAATTCAATGGCACCGGGATGTTTGGAGTTCAGGTCATCCAGGTAAGCCGCATATTTTTCTTTGGTAAAATTCTCGTTGAACTGTTTTCTTAATTCTGGGACCATGTATTAGGTTTTGCCGGACAATGAATATAAAAAATCCCCGCCAATTAATAGCAGGGATATGGTTAAATCATTTTTAATAATGCTCTCCGCTATACCAGCTCACCCACTGCCTGGTCAAGGAAGTTGGGCAGGATATGGCTATAAGTGTACATGATCTTGTCGGGGTCTTGTAATTGCTCTACCATGCTTTTCCATTTTTCTTCACCATATTCTGCTATCACGGTTGCTTTTTTATCCTCACGTTGAAGGTACATGCTCATACCCACAGCATCCGCTTCGGGATGGAATTGTGTTCCGATAAAATACTCATTGAACCGGAGCGCCATGATAGCCCTTTCATACGGAACATGCGGCCTTTCTTTTTCGATAGCTAAAAGAGTAGCGCCCATTTCTTTAAGGCGGTTATGATTAGGTGCTATGACTTGGTAATCCCGGCTGTCAACACCATAGAATGGATCTTTCAACCCTTCAAAAACAATTTCATCTTTACCTTCTGCCAATACATGAATTGGAAATACCCCAAATGCCGTTGATACCCGTTTACAAACGTTTCCTAATCCGTAGTGGCGGCAAACCAATTGAAAACTATGGCAGATAAAGAAAACATATTTTTTAGCGTTGTTGGCAACATCATTGTTCCATTTCTCCACTTCAGACAACCAGTGAAAATATTTTTTCTCCCATTCGGAACCTTCTGTCTCTAATGGAGATCCAGGCCCACCCGTAGAAATAAAAATATCATATTCCATTCCTGGGGTTTCCAGTTTTTGGCGTACATCAAATTCGTCGTAGCTGAGGTCGATATTATTTGATTCGCTCCAAAGATTCAATATCTCGCGGATACAACGCATGCCCTGGTTTTCTTCACCTTCATACAGGTCGAGGATGGCAATGCGGAGGGGTTTGCTTTCTGTCCAATTCATATTACGACAAAAGTACGAAATCTGGTAAAAAGAGGGGGAGGATAAGTTTCAACAAATGTGGATTAGACATTAGAATTTTACAGGGGTTTGACAAAACGGCTACTAATCCACCCGATTACTTTTGTAGGGAATTTATTTTCCGGAGCAAGAACTATAACATTAGCCTTTGGGGGAAACTGTTCATCGATTTCAACGTACCACCATTCTCTGCCACTTTTGTCTAGCTTTTTGCCAACAGCGGTGCCAGTTGCACCTTTTATCAATTTGCCTATAACATTTCCTGTGCCCTTTCCTTTGACTTGGTCATCATTCCAGTGTTGTAATGAATTATCATCAAGAATTGGATTCGATCTCATGTTATAATTATCATTCAAAACCTCAAAACGAATACTTTTTTCAAATAGGGTGTCGGGCTTTTCTGCTTTAAAAATCGATGCACTTTGATAGATTTGTTTGAAGGATGGAATATTTAATTTATCGTAAGTAATTTGATAAATTTTATTGGTGACCACATAATCATCACAGCAGCCCCAATTAATGATGTAGAGATTTTGTATTTTTTTATTTTCCCAGTCGAATTT
>CAISDV010000169.1 GCA_903884185.1 uncultured Chitinophagaceae bacterium
ATATCTGCCATAATGGAAATTAAGATATTCAGCGAAATTACAATGCAGAAATTGTAAATTTTCTGCGTTAAAACGATGATAAACCTTTGCCCAAATCTATAAAGCTATTACCGGAATATTATATTTGTAAGAATGAAGAGAGCTTTACCCAGCATTGTTATCCTTATTGCACTCTCACTATCGGGCCTGGTATTATTGCAGGTATCATGGTTCAATAATCTTTTGGAAGTAACGCAGGAACAGCTTTTTCATAAAGTATTAGACGTAGGCCGCAATGTTTCGGTAGATCTCAGCAAGTCTGTTTTTAAAACAGCGCCCGCCACTCTTCAACGCCCTTCTTATAAACTTGTTTTTGGTACCGAGTTATTGCGTTTTACAAAACCATTGAGCATTGGTGACCGTTATTCAGGTGAGGACATCTATAATAAACTCAAAAAAGAATTCGACAATAAAGAATTGAAGAAACTGAGTTTTGATTTTGCCATCGTGAGCAGTAACGAAGAACTTGAATTGCAATCCAACAATTTTGAAAAGGAATTTTCAGATACGGTATACAACAAAAGAATATTTGTTCCTATCGTACCCGAAAATAGTGTGGAAGTAGAAGGGAGCGGCGCTTTTGAACACCTGATCATTGTTGTGACGGATTATAAAAAGCAGGCGCGTGATTCTGTGAAATGGATCATTGCTGGTGCAGCCTTATTCATGCTTATTATCATTACCGCATTTTATATAACGGTTAAGGCCCTTTTGCATCAAAACAAACTCAGCGAAATAAAAAGTGATTTTATCAATAACATGACGCATGAGTTTAAAACCCCGCTTGCAACTATATCCCTTGCCATAGATGCTGTAAGAAATGAGAAAGTGCAGAATGACCATGAAAAAATGCAGTATTTCAGTGGCATCATCAAGGAAGAAAATAAAAGGATGAACAGGCATGTGGAAACTATATTGCAGGCTGCGTTGATGGAGAAACAAGAACTGCAACTCAACCTGAAATCCCTGCATGCACATGATATTATCCAGCATGCACTTGAAAACTATGACCTGCAACTGGCTGAAAAGAAAGGGGAGATAGAATTGCTTTTAAACGCAGAGAACGACAAGATCAGGGTGGATGAAGTGCATTTTACTAACCTGATCTCTAATCTTGTTGATAATGCCATCAAATATTCGGGCGAAGACCTGCATATCAAGATCACTACGCATAGTACCAATAAATTCCTGGTTATAAGAGTGGAAGACAATGGCATCGGGATGAGCAAGGAAACAGTTAAGAGAATATTTGAGAAATTCTATCGCGCCCATACAGGTAATGTGCATAATGTAAAAGGGTTTGGATTGGGTATGAGCTATGTAAAGACAGTCATTGACGCACACAAAGCGAAGATAAAAGTGGACAGCTCATTAGGAAAGGGCAGCACGTTTACAGTGGAAGTACCTTTAGATACTAAAGAATAAACGGGGTATAAAATTACTTGCTTTCAGTGTGCTCCTGCTTCCACAAAAGTCCACCATCTCCATAACTCAAAAACCTGAAATCATTTTCTAACGCGTAATTGTAGATTTTTTTCCAGTCATCTCCCACAAGTGCTGCCACAAGCAACAATAATGTAGATCCGGGTTGATGAAAATTTGTAATAAGCCCATTTATAATTTGAAATGTATAACCAGGAGCAATGATGATCTGGGTTTGAGTGACCAACTGTTCTATTTTTTCTCCTTTCATCCAATTAAGTAGTGCCTGTAGTGCATCTTTGGCAGGAATGATATTGTCGTTCAAGTTGTAAGGGTCCCACTGTCTAATTGAAATATCCTGTATAGTAACTGAGCCACTTTGTCTGAGAAGTTTATTTATTTTTACTCCCATCCAATATAAACTTTCGATCACCCGTAGAGAAGTAGTGCCTACTGAGACGATCGCTTTATCAGGTTCCATTAATTTGCGGATCAATGGTCTGTCGACCGAAAAAAATTCGGCGTGCATTTCATGAGTTTCCAGGGTCTCTGATTTCACAGGTTTGAAAGTTCCTGCACTTACATGAAGCGTTACAAAAGCATGATCAATTTTCTTTGCATCTAATTTTCTGAATAAGTTCTCTGTAAAATGCAAACCGGCAGTTGGGGCTGCAACAGAGCCATCGTGCTTTGCATAGACTGTTTGATAGGACTCTTTATCTGATTCTTCTGTATTCCTGTTAAGATAAGGTGGTAAAGGAACCTGGCCCGAGTAATGGAGGATATCTGCAAAACAAAGTGCCTCATCATTCCAAATAAATTCTATCAAAAAATAATCATCGTGCTTTTCTTTTTTTTCTACGGACAATACTGCTCCATTTATGATCTGTTTTGATAACAATCCCTGCTTCCATTTTTTTGCACCACCTACCAGGCATTTCCATTCTACTTTTCCTTTTTGTGAAAGCGCTGTACTAATATCCAGGTATTTATCATCCGGCCCCAGGCAAAATATTTCAATGCTACCACCAGCCGGTAACTGGAAAAATATTCTTGCTTCAATTACTTTACTGTTGTTGAATACAAGAAAACTGTTTTCAGGAAGATAATGATCGAGGTTGGAATACTTGTCGCTCTGAATATTTCCATTGCTATAGATCAGCAACTTACTTGAATCCCTTTCAGGCAAAGGATATTGCGCAATCTTTTCGATTGGCAGTTCGTATGTGAAATCTTTGATGGATATTTCTTTGGGGTGCATGGATGGTTAATGCAGTAAATATTATTTAATTTTTCTTTTTACGATCTTCAACCCACTCCATAGTTCACTTACGGCACACACTTTCACATCTACCCAGCCTGTTGGCAATACTACTTCACGAATGGTGTCTTCTGTTATATCTGTAGAAATTTTTGCAGACTTTTTATACCAGGAAACCCAGATCACAGCAGGAGATGGGTTTGTTCTTATCAAACCAGAAAATTTTTTTTCTAATTCTTTTTTTGTGGTTGCAAACACATGTACAAGATCTGCAGCCTGTTTCTGTTTTACCAGTTGTGGTGATATATTTTTTTCGATCAATTCAAAATAATTATCCGGCGCATTGATGAGCAATACTTTCATCCCTGGCTCAATGCCTAATT
The DNA here is from genome assembly GCA_903884185.1 of uncultured Chitinophagaceae bacterium. Classification (GTDB taxonomy): domain Bacteria; phylum Bacteroidota; class Bacteroidia; order Chitinophagales; family Chitinophagaceae; genus CAISDV01. The sequence continues at coordinate 3,106 of CAISDV010000169.1, forward strand.
TTTTTATTAAGGGTGTTCCCGAGTAACCTGCTGCAGCCATAAATGAGGGTCGATATTTTCAAATAAACGCTATTTCTCCGCTTTTAAAGGCCTGAAAGGCTTTGTGAAGTGGCTTTTCCACTGTTATCCACAGCTATGCACTGTTAAATCACATGCCTTTTCTTAAAAATTGGCGCAAAATCAATCCTGTAAAGCATTGTGGCTCAATTGGGTTTGTGGATAAATACAGATGCTCCAAATTAGGTTTTAAAGTGGGAAAAAGTGTTATTTTGTGTCAATAAATGGTAAATCACAACTAATTATCTGCAAATGAACGGTTTTCACGGCGAATATGAGGCTACGATAGATGCCAAGGGTCGCTTCCTTTTACCCGGGGGCTTGAAAAAGCAGTTGCCGGAAGGGGAGAACCGCTTCATCCTAAGCCGTGGGTTTGAAAAATGCCTCACACTATACCCGATAAAAAGTTGGGAACTCATCATTGCCAAAATCAGCCTTTTAAATGATTTCGACCCCAAAGTACGGCAATTCCGCCGTCAGTTTTTAGGGGGAGCCACGGAAGTTGAACTGGATTCAGCGAGCAGGGTATTACTGCCACCATCCCTGAAAGAATATGCGACACTGGGCAAAGACATTGTTTTAGCAGCAGCACTTGACCGATTTGAAATATGGGATGCCGGTAAGTACAAACAGCTCTTTGAAGATTTTTCACCAGAGGTCTTTAGCGACCTGGCAAAAGAAGTAATGACGGGTATTGGAAAGAAAGAATGATGGATCGTCAATAAAAATGAAATGGATGAATGATCAAAATTTGCGATCAGCTACATCTAACCCTGGCCCTGCAGCCAATGGGTATCATGTCCCAGTCCTTTTCTCCGAAACACTTACCGCCCTTTCCATTCAACCGGATGGAATATATGTTGACTGCACTTTTGGAGGTGGCGGACATAGCAAAGGAATACTCGCAAAATTAAATGAGAAAGGAAAACTTTTTGCTTTTGACCAGGACGCAGACGCAGAACAAAACCTGACAGAAGATACACGGATAACTTTTGTGCCACACAACTTCCGCCACCTGCAACGTTTCCTGCGATTGCACAAAGTAGATAAGGTGGATGGTGTACTGGCAGATCTTGGGGTTAGCAGTTTCCAGTTTGATGAAGGTTCTCGCGGATTCTCAACACGTTTCGATGGGCCGCTGGATATGCGGATGGACCGGCGCAGGGACTTGGATGCATCAGCCATCATCGCCAATTACACAGAACTGCAGTTGCATAAACTATTTGAAGAGTACGGCGAAGTAAGCAACTCAAAGACCCTGGCGAAACATATTGTTCAGCAAAGGAAACAACAGCCAGCACAAACGATCCGTCAATTCAGGTCGCTCATTGCCCCGGTTGTAAAAGGGAACCCTAATAAATATTTAGCCCAGGTATTCCAGGCCTTGCGAATAGAAGTAAATGATGAGATGGGCGCCTTAAAAGAAATGCTGGAACAATTACCAGCAGTATTAAAAAAGGGTGGTAGGGTAGTGATCATTACGTTTCATTCACTGGAAGACAGGCTGGTAAAAAATTTCTTCCGCGATGGAAGTTTTACAGAAGCAGAAGACAATCCTTTTGTATCCAAAGCAAGAGAGCAGGTGTTCAAGATCATAACAAAGAAGCCTATAACAGCAGGAGCAGAAGAACTCAAACAAAATACAAGAAGTAGAAGTGCAAAATTAAGAGCAGCAGAAAAATTATAAGAAATAAAACAGATGCCCGAAAAGCAAACAGATACCACAAAAAAAACGCCATTGAAGCGGATGCTTAACTATCAATGGATAACAGGCAATATGAATTTTTTTCTCTTCCTGTCGTTTTTGGCTGTGCTGTACATAGCCAACGGGCACCTGGCAGATAAAACAATACGTAATATCAATAAAACACAAAACGAACTGAAGGAACTGCAATATGAATACAAGACCGTGAAAAGTGAAGTGATGTTTAAAAGCGAAGAAGCACAAGTTTTGAAAGTAGCAGAACCACTGGGTTTAAAAATAAGCAGGGATGTGCCACAAAGGCTGCATCCCGAAAAACAACCGAACTGATCTGTAAAGAATGGATGTAAAACGCGACATATTATGGAGAGTGTACCTCAGCTACATCGCTGTGGTGCTAGCCTGCCTGTTCATCCTGGGCAAAGCGGCTTATGTGCAACAGGTGCAGGGAGCGCATTTAAAAGAACTCAGCAATAACCTACACCAGAAGATAGAAGACATAGAAGCGGAAAGGGGAACGATCTATAGTGAAGACGGAGAAATGCTGAGTACAAGCATCCCACAGTTTGATATATACATAGACTTTGCTGCGGACGGACTGACAGAGAAAAACGGAAAACGGTTTAAAGATAATGTAGACTCCCTCAGCTATTGCCTCGCAGAACTTTTTAAAGATCTCTCTGCAGGAGAGTATAAAAAAATATTGATGGACGGATATTCTGAAAAGAACAGGTATTTCCCATTAAAGAAAAATGTTTCATACCGGGATTATGAAGAGTTGAAAAAATTTCCATTAGTAAGAGCAGGAAAAAATAAGAGCGGCTTTATTGCAGACAATAAAAGCAAAAGGCTGAACCCGTATGGGATGTTGGGATTCAGGACGATTGGGCTTGCAAGGGATTCTTTTAAAGTAGGTCTTGAAATGACTTATGACAGCTTATTAAAAGGAAGGAACGGGAACAGGTTGGTAAGATATATTGCAGGTGGTGTAAGCGTTCCGGTGGACGATGGGTATGAAACAGAAGCAGAGAACGGGAAAGATATAGTGACCACCATTGATGTTTTTATACAGGAAATAGCAGAAAACGCTTTGATGAAGATGATGATACAGAATGATGCTGAACATGGCTGTGCCATAGTGATGGAAACAAAAACAGGAAAGATCAAAGCCATTGCCAACCTGGGTAGAAGAAATGAAGGTGGTTATAAAGAAGACTTTAATTATGCGATCACTCCATCTGAACCTGGTTCCACTTTCAAACTGGCAACAATGCTGTCGCTTTTGGAAGACAAAAAAATTACACTCAATGATAACGTGAACCTGGAAGGAGGTACCTGGAAGATAACCGCGCAAAACACTGTTTATGACAGCGAGCAACATGGAAGAACGAATGTAACAGTGAAACAGGCCTTTGAGTTAAGCTCAAATGTAGGTATGGCAAAACTTGCTTATGGTAATTATGGGAATAATCCATCCCAGTTCATTCGCCATTTACATGAGATGCACATGGATAGTGTAACAGGAATTGATATTACCGGTGAACGAAATTCTATTATCTCAAGGCCAGGAAGCAAAACATGGAGCGCGATCACATTGCCCTGGATGGCTTTTGGATATAATATAGAGGTAACACCTATGCAAACATTAACACTGTACAATTCGATCGCAAATAATGGAAAGATGATGCGGCCTTATCTCGTAAATGCTATCAGGGAAGAAGGCATTACAGTGAAAGAATTTCATCCTAAAATAATGGATGAAAAAATTTGCAGCGATGCCACACTCGCAAAATTAAAAGAATGCCTGGAAGGTGTTTGTATTGAAGGAACTGCAAAAGATATTTTTAAAAATTCCATTTATAAAGTTGCAGGTAAAACCGGAACTGCTCTGGTGGCAGATGATAACAGGGGTTATGGCGCTGAGATATACCAAACATCTTTTGCTGGTTATTTTCCGGCAAATGATCCGCAATATACCTGCCTGGTGGTGATAAAGAATAAACCGCATGCTATTGTGCATCACGGAGCCACTGTTGCTGGACCTGTGTTTAAAGAGATCGCCGACAGGCTTTATCTCTCTTATGTAAAACAAAAAAATAATTCAACTGCTCCTGTAAATAAGATCGATAGTAATTATTTCCATTATGCAGGGATGAAACAGGATGCAAAAAAATTGATGAAAGAATTAAAGATGAGTTATAGCGACTCAACCGGTATTTCAGAAGATATGGTGGCTATCAACGGCATTGGATCAACAGTTACACTCAACAGCAGAACCTCGGCCCAGGGCACTATGCCGCAATTAAAAGGTCTTGGGTTGAAGGATGCGATGTACTTGTGCGAACAAATAGGATTGAAAATAAATTCAAAAGGAAGAGGAAGAGTGTCGGTACAATCCATCGCCGCAGGACAGGCAATAGCTCGCGGGCAATTAATAAACGTAGAACTCAATTAACATATTCATTGAAAAAATTGCAAGACATATTATACAAGGTTCACCTGAGAGAGGTACACGGAACTACTGCGCTTGAGATAAAAGACGTGCAGATAGACTCCCGTAAAGTAACACCAGGTACTGTGTTTGTTGCGATCCACGGAGAACAGTCGGATGGCCACTTATTTATTCAAAAGGCCATTGAACAAGGCGCCTGCGCTGTTGTTTGTGAGAAGATGCCTGAGCAGGTAAACGAGGCTGTTACTTATTTACTCGTGAGCAACTCACATGAAGCAGTAGCATACATGGCACACAACTTTTATGACGAGCCTTCACAAAAATTAAAACTGACAGGTGTAACAGGAACAAACGGAAAAACGACCATCGCTACAGTACTGTTTAAATTATTTACACAACTCGGCCATACCTGTGGACTTATCAGTACTGTACAAAATCAAATAGGAGGAGAAGTAATCACTGCAACACATACCACACCAGATGCAGTTAGTTTAAATGCGCTATTGAAAAAAATGGTGGATGCCGGTTGTACCCATGTGTTTATGGAAGTGAGCAGCCATGCCATTCACCAGGAACGCACTACAGGCTTGCATTTTGCTGGAGGTATTTTCAGCAATATCACTCATGACCATCTTGATTACCATAAAACTTTTGATGAGTATATCCGGGTGAAGAAATTGTTTTTTGATGGATTAGCATCTTCAGCATTTGCTGTTTCGAACCTGGATGATAAGCGCGGACAGGTAATGCTACAAAATTGCCCCGCAAAAAAATATTATTACAGTTTAAAAACGATCTCTGATTTTAAAGGAAAAATACTTGACAACGGGCTTACCGGTTTACAAATGACAATAAATGATAAAGAAGTGCACTTCCGTTTGATAGGAGAGTTCAATGCATACAATCTTTTAGCAGTGTATGGTGCAGCGGTTTGCCTGGGAGAAGACAAGGATGATGTATTGACCGCGCTTAGTTTATTGAGTGGTGCAGAAGGAAGGTTCGATTATATCATCAGTAATCAACTCATTATTGGAATTGTTGATTATGCACATACACCAGATGCATTGGAGAATGTATTGATGACGATTAGGAAACTCCGCAAAGGGCACGAACAGATCATCACAGTAGTAGGATGTGGTGGCGACAGGGATAAAACAAAACGTCCGGTGATGGCACAAACAGCCTGTGATCTGAGTGATAAAGTGATACTTACAAGTGACAACCCAAGAACAGAAGATGCAGGTGCCATCCTGCTGGATATGGAAAAAGGGCTTACCAGCGCAGCAAAAAGAAAATATATATCCATAGCAGACAGGAAAGAAGCGATCAAAACTTCAGTGGCTTTGGCGAATGGAGAAGATATCATTCTTGTTGCAGGAAAGGGGCATGAGAAATACCAGGATATCAATGGGATAAAATACCCATTCAACGATAAGGAGATATTGAAAGAAATGTTTGATGTATTAGGAAAATAGATCAACCAAAATATTATGCTATACTCATTATTTACATGGCTGAAACAGGAATTCAACTTCCCCGGCGCTGGGTTATTCCAGTTCCTCACTTTCCGTATTGCTATGGCTGTGTTGTTGTCATTACTGATTGCCACGGTTTATGGGAAGCGTATCATTTTGTTTCTGCAAAAAAAACAGATAGGGGAAACCGTTCGTGAGCTTGGTTTACAGGGTGAGCAGCAAAAGAAAGGCACACCTACCATGGGTGGTATTATCATACTGCTAAGCATACTTATTCCTACTTTATTGTTTGCCAACCTTGATAAAGTATATATCCGCCTAATGATCTTATGCACTGTGTGGCTGGGTGTGATTGGGTTCCTGGATGATTATTTTAAGATCAAAGCAAGAAAGAAAGCGTTGGAAAAAGGCGAGGCTTATAAAAAGAAAGACAGTGATGGATTGGCAGGTGTTACCAAAGTGATAGGGCAGGTAGGATTGGGTATCATCATCGGCGTTACACTATACTTCAGCAATGCTGTAACAGTGGAAAGAGAAGTGATAGGAAGTGCGCATGAAGCTTTGCACAAAGGCGAAAGGCTTGCCAAAGATTCGAATGTTGTTACAAGAACAATAGACGGAATAGAAAAAAGATTCGTGAAAGTAAAGACCCCGATAACGACCATTCCATTTGTAAAAAAGCATGAATTTGATTACAGCAAATTAATTAGCTGGATAGGGCCAGGTGCTGAGAAATTTACCTGGATCATTTATATACTCATCGTCACTTTCATCATCACAGCAGTTTCAAACGGAGCCAATATCACGGATGGATTGGATGGAATGGCTGCAGGCATAAGTGCCATAGTAGGAGCGGCCCTTGGCGTGTTTGTATATGTGAGTGGTAACTATAAAATGGCCGACTACCTGGATGTGATGTATATACCGAACCTTGCTGAGTTGTCCATTTTTGTAGGGGCATTTGTAGGAGGTTGTATTGGTTTCCTCTGGTACAATGCATATCCCGCGCAGGTCTTCATGGGCGATACAGGCAGCCTTGCTTTGGGCGGCATCATTGCATCACTTGCAATTATTGTAAGAAAAGAATTGTTAATCCCCATTTTTTGCGGCGTGTTCCTATTGGAAAATCTGAGTGTGATCATACAGGTCACTTATTTCAAATACACCCGAAGAAAATATGGCGAAGGGAAGCGGGTCTTTCTAATGAGCCCGCTGCATCATCATTACCAGAAAAAAGGGTTTCATGAAAATAAGATAGTGCTGCGCTTCTGGATAGTGAGTGTTTTACTGGTTGTGGCGGGTATTATGACATTGAAGATCAGGTAAAAGAAGTATTGAAAAAATGGAGCGTGTAAAAGATACAAGTGGTTTGAATGATTCTCCGGGAAAGCACCGGCTGGTGATACTGGGTGCAGGAGAAAGTGGGATCGGAGCGGGATTACTCGGTAAACAAAAAGGATACGAGGTTTTTGTAAGCGACGGAGGGCCGATAAAAGAAAAGTATAAACAAGAGCTCATTGACAATGGAATTGATTTTGAAGAAGGCCGGCATACTGCTGAAAAAATTCTCAGTGCGGATGAAATTGTGAAAAGCCCGGGGATACCCGAAAGGAATGAGATGATGCAGCAGGTGAGGGCAAAAGGGATTGAAGTGATCAGCGAGATCGAACTCGCCTATCGTTTCAAAGGTGATAGCAGGATCATCGCTATTACCGGAAGCAACGGTAAGAGTACTACCACAGCATTGATCTATCATATTTGCGAAACGGCAGGATTGGATTGTGCATTGGTAGGGAATATCGGTTACTCATTTGCAAAACAGGTAGCAGAGAAACCCGCAGCGTGGTATGTGGCAGAGATCAGTTCTTTTCAACTGGATGATATCAAGACATTTCGCGCAGAAGTGTCGGTATTGCTCAATATCACTGAAGACCATCTCGACAGGTATGATCACAGTTTTGAGAAATATACCAACAGCAAATTTAAAATAATCCAAAACCAGTTACCCGGTGACTCTTTCATTTACTGCGACGATGATGATGTCATCACAAAAAAATTAGCATTACTAACCACCCATACTAACCCATTACCATTCTCTATGAAACATGAAGTAAAAAAAGGCGGCTACATCAAAGGCGACCAGATGATGCTACGCATACAGGAAGAACGTGTAAGCATGAGCATCTATGATTTCGCCCTGAAAGGCAAGCACAACAACTACAACACTATGGCAGCATGCATCGCAGCAGCCACTATTGGCATCCGGAAAGAAAAGATCCGGGAGGCAGTGAAAGATTTTCAAAGCCTCGAACACCGGATGGAATTCGTTGCCACAGTACGTGGTGTTGAATTCATTAACGACAGCAAAGCAACCAATGTGAACAGTACCTGGTTCGCACTGGAGAGCATGCAAAAACCTACCGTCCTGATTCTGGGCGGAACAGACAAGGGCAACGATTACTCGTTGATCGCTGATCTTGTAAAAGAGAAGGTGAAAGCGATCATATGCATGGGCGTTGATAATAAAAAGCTGCTGGCTTTTTTTAAAGACATCGTTCCTGTGATCGTGGAAACGAAAACTGCTCGAGATGCTGTACACGAATGTTTCAGGCTGTCTGCAAAAGGTGATGTGGTTCTGTTAAGCCCTGCCTGTGCCAGTTTTGACCTGTTTAAAAATTATGAAGACAGGGGTAAGCAGTTCAAAGAAGCAGTGAAAGAACTGTAAGCGTAAAGTGTTATGATCAACGAAACAACGGACAAACTTTTCTCCCAGATGCCTACGATACAAGGTATGAAGGGACAACTTCTGCAACGGACCAGGGGTGATAAATACATATGGGGTATGGTGATCTTATTAGCGATCATTTCTGTACTGGTGGTGTACAGTGCTACAGGCTCGCTGGCTTATAAAATGAATAAGGGCAATAATGAGATCTACCTGTTTAAGCAACTCGCCTTTATGTTAGTGGGCATGCTGATCATTTATTTTCTGCACCGGGTAAATTATACGATCTATTCAAGAGTGGCTACCATATTGTATTTGATATCGATCCCTTTATTGATCTATACTTTATTTTTTGGTGCTAGGATCAATGAAGGAAGCCGGTGGATCAAACTTCCTATCATCAACATGACGTTTCAGACCAGTGACTTTGCGAAGCTGGCCTTGTTCATGTACATCTCTAGAATGCTGAGCAAGAAGCAGGAGATGATCAAAGATTTTAAAAAAGGATTTTTGCCAGTTGTCATTCCAGTTGCGATCACTTGTATATTGATCATGCCTGCCAATTTATCCAATGCATTGCTCACAGGTGCTACTTCTTTATTGCTGATGTTTATTGGCAGGGTAAGTATCAAACATATTTTACTCACTATTGGCATAGCATTGATCCCACTTGCATTTATAGTAGCGGTGGCGATGGTAACACATGATTCAAACAAAAAAGATACAGTTGCGTCAAGCAATACGGTTTCAGAAAAAGTAAAAGGGTATGGGCGTTTTGGTACATGGGTAAAACGTGTTCAGGATTTTATGTATGCCAAGGAAAGTGACGTGCCATACCAGGTTCAGCAGGCGAAGATCGCTATTGCAAATGGAGGGATACTGGTTGGACTTGGCCCCGGTAACAGCAGGCAGCGCAATTATCTTCCACAGGCTTACAACGATTTTATTTATTCCATCATCATAGAAGAATACGGGTTATTGGGTGGTGCATTTGTTATTTTTATTTACCTATTATTCCTATACCGGTGCATCAGGATATTCAGGAGATGCCCATACGCATTTGGCGCTTTTCTCGCACTGGGATTAAGTTTCACCTTAGTGATTCAAGCCGTTGCCAACATGGCTGTGAATGTAAATATTGTTCCTGTAACGGGTGTAACGCTTCCATTGGTCAGTATGGGAGGCAGCTCATTTTTATTCACATGCGGTGCGATAGGAATTATTTTAAGTGTAGCAAGAAACGTGGAACAACTCGAGGGTAAAGAACCTCTTGACACCATACCAGAAGTTGCGAATACGGAAAGCGGTGCCGTTTTGAATGCTAAAAAACAATTTGCATAAATGAATGGCAACACAAATAAAGAACATATCCGGTGTCACCGTATCATCGTTGCAGGCGGAGGTACAGGTGGGCATATCTTTCCGGCCATTGCTATTGCAAATGCATTGCGGCAGCTGGAACCCGGCATCGATATCCTGTTCGTGGGCGCCAATGGAAAAATGGAAATGGAGAAAGTACCACAGGCTGGATACCCAATCAAAGGAATTAATATTGCTGGATTTAACAGGCGCTCGGTCGCTAAAAATCTCAAACTTCCATTTTTACTCGTCCAGAGTTTTTTCAGGGTGAGAAACATTATTAATTCTTTTAAACCGGATGCGGTGATTGGTGTAGGTGGATATTCTACATTCCCGGTTTTGCGTTATGCCCAAATAAAGGGTATCCCCACTTTCATTCATGAAAGCAATTCCCAGGCAGGAAAAAGTAATATGCTACTGGCCAAGAATGCAACAAGGATATATGTTGCTAGTGATGGAATGGAAAAATTTTTCCCTGCAAGCAAGATGAGAATAACCGGTAACCCTGTAAGGAAACTGATCATTGAAAAAACTATCAGCCGGGAAAAAGCAATCCATTTTTTTGGATTGGATGCAGGCAGGAAAACGATCCTTGCTATTGGGGGAAGCCTCGGAGCAAGAAGTATCAATGAAGCACTTTCTGCTCATTTGGATGAATTGGAAAAGAATAACCTGCAATTGATCTGGCAGACCGGGAAATCCACTGCTGCACAATATATAGAGAAAGGAAAGCAATATAAAAACATATGGGTGGGCGATTTTATCACCCAAATGGAAATGGCTTATGCCGCAGCCGATATTATCATTAGCCGTTCAGGAAGTACGATCTATGAATTATGTGTGGTTGGGAAACCCGCTGTGCTGGTGCCTTTCCTATTGGCTGCTGATGACCACCAAACTGCCAATGCTATGAACCTGGTTCAGAAAAATGCAGCCATTATGGTGAAGGACAGTGAAGCAAAAGAAAACCTCGTAGCGATAACAATTGGGCTGGCAGAAAATGGATCACTACAGGAAGAACTTAGTAAAAATATTGCACGGCTGGCGATCACAGATGCTGATGCGATCATAGCAAAAGAAATATTTGATATCATATCAAAGAAACATTAGAAACAAGTAATGAATGAACAATTAAAAAATAATAGCCAAAATCCACTTCCGGGTGAAGACCTGGAAAGTGTTTATTTTATTGGCATTGGTGGTATTGGTATGAGTGCACTGGCAAGGTATTTTAAGGCGAAAGGAGTGCGCGTAAGCGGTTATGATAAAACACCGACAGCACTTACCAGGCAACTTGAAAAAGAAGGAATATCCATCCAGTATACAGACGATGCGAAACTGATAACGTTGGATGCAAAGATGGTAGTGTACACGCCTGCCATTCCCGCAACACATGCCGGGCTGGTGTATTACAGGCAGTATGGATACCCGGTTGTGAAGCGAAGTGATGTGTTGGAATGGATCACTGCTAATTCTTTTAATATCTGCGTAGCAGGAACGCATGGTAAAACAACTGTCTCAACCATGATAGCGCATATCCTGCGGGATAGCGGGTATGGATGCAATGCTTTTTTAGGTGGGATCGCTGCAAACTATGGTACCAATTTCTGGAGCAGCGAAAAAAATGCAGTAGTGGTTGAAGCAGATGAATATGACAGGAGCTTCCTGAAATTATCGCCAGACATCGCCGTCATTACAGCAATGGATCCCGACCATCTTGATATTTATGGTACTCCCGAAGCAGTGGAAGACGCTTTTATAGAATTCTCCCAAAAAATAAAAACGGGTGGCTGCCTCGTAAGCAAATATGGATTGAAGAGAACCAGTGAACTGAACATTGCACAGCATACTACTTATAGTTATGATGCGATGGAAGCTGATGTTCATGCAGAAAATATGCAGGTACAGGTTGGGGCTTATCTCTTTGATATTGTATCTGCCAAATGGAAATTAAAAAATGTGGTGCTGCATATGGGTGGATTGCACAATATCGAAAATGTGATCGCTGCTGTTGCAGTGGCTAAATATGTTGGTATCGATGATGATAAAATTAAAACTGCAGTAGAAAATTTTAAAGGAGTAAAGAGGAGGTTTGAATATATCATCAAAAATGAAAAACGGGTATTGATTGATGATTATGCTCACCACCCTGAAGAATTGCGTGCATTGATATCGGGTGTGAGAAGCCTTTTCCCCACAAAAAAAATGACAATAGTATTTCAGCCGCACCTTTTCAGCCGGACAAAAGACCTTGCCCTGGAATTTGCACACAGCCTGGATATGGCCGATGAAGTGATACTGTTGCCAATTTATCCCGCAAGAGAATTACCCATGGAAGGTGTAACCAGTAAGCTGATCCTTGATCAGATGAAACTCGCTGATAAGCATATCATGGATAAAGAGGAATTAAAAAAATGGGTGAAAGACAATCAATCCAAATTGCTCGTGATGGCCGGGGCAGGAGATATTGATGCAATGGTTCAACCTATAAAAGAATTGATGGAATCGAATGATGAAAAATATTAACTGGAAAAAAATATTCATCCTAACTACCTGGATACTGGCAGGAACAGGAACACTGTGCCTGCTGGTAGCTGCCATGCAGGAAAAAGTACGGTTGCACTGTAGTGAAGTAAAGATCGAGATCAGCGGTACGGAGCAGAATATGTTTATTGATGAAAAAGATGTGCTCGAAACCATTAACAGCACCGGCAAGATCGATGGGAAGGAAATGAATACCGTTAATCTTAGGGCTATGGAAGCCGCGCTCGAAAAAAATCTGTGGATACAAAATGCAGAAATGTTTTTTGATAATAACAGGGTCTTACAGGTAAGGATCACAGAGAGGCAACCCGTTGCAAGGGTTTTTAGCGTAGAAGGAAATTCTTTTTATATCGACAGTAACGGGCTTCGTTTGCCATTGAGTGAAAAGTTAAGTGCCAGGGTGCCGGTGTTTACTGATTTCCCGAGTGATAAAATTGTTTTGTCGCAGCCCGATAGCATGTTGCTGCGGGATATGGTGAAACTGGGGAAATATATTGTGGCCGACAGCTTCTGGATGGCACAGGTGGAGCAGATAGAAATCAATCCACAAAACGGTTTTGAAATAGTGCCGGCGATCGGCGACCATATTGTAGTGCTGGGTGATGCCGAAGAACTGGAAAATAAATTCAGAAGGCTATATGCATTTTATAAACAGGCATGGCTGCAAACAGGCATGAGCAAATATGAAAAACTGGACCTGCGTTTCATGGGCCAGGTAGTAGCTGTAAAACGAGGTTCAGTAAAGGTTTTGGCTGATTCGGCAAGGGCGATGCAGTTGGTAAATGGGCTCGTGACTCATACAAATGTGAAACTGGGCGATACGGTATCCGTGCCACCAAAGCAACAGGCTGTAATTCCCGGTAAAAATCTTATCACTAACAAACAAAATAAAATATCAAATAATGCGTTATCCTCTCAGCAGAATGCCGTTATAACCAACGGCAGGGTAAATCCTGCCATGAAAAAACAGCCAAAAGCTGTGATGAAGAAGGGGTGAGGGGATGGGGATACGTGATGCGAGATAGGAGATGTGAGATATGTGATAAGGCATTATTTTTTATAATAGATCCAATCCTAAGTAACAACTAAAAACAAATTTCTATGAGTCAAAACGAGGCCCCAATTATCGTTGGCCTGGACATTGGAACTACAAAGATTGCTGCCATTGCCGGAAGAAAGAATGAACACGGAAAACTTGAGATCCTTGGTTTTGGGCGTGCCAACAGTAACGGCGTTCAGCATGGGCAGGTGCTAAATATTGACCAGACGATCAAAGCCATTCAGCAGGCACTACAGAACTGTTACGACAGTAATCCCGATCTTGAAATAAGCGAAGTATATGTGGGCATTGCGGGGCATCATATCAAGAGCCTGCAAACACGTGGCGATATGGTTAGGCAAGATCCTGAAAATGAAATCCAGCGCTGGGAGATAGACCAACTCATAGAAAATCAACGCAAGACTTTTATTCCCGCAGGCGACCAGATCATTGATGTGATTCCGCAGGATTTTCATGTAGATAATATCCAGAACATCAAGGAACCTATCGGCTATAACGGTGTGAAAGTGGGTGCAAATTTCCATATCATCACCGGCGATAGGAATGCTATTCGCAATATCAACCGTGCAGTAGAAAGAAGTTCACTCATTACAAAAGACCTGGTATTACAGCCATTAGCCAGTGCCAGTGCCGTAATGAGTGATATTGATATGGAAGCAGGGGTTGCCATTTTAGATATCGGCGGCGGTACCAGTGATCTTGCGGTTTTCTATGAGGGCATCCTGAAACATACAGCCGTGATCCCATTTGGAGGTGAAAATATTACAACTGATATCAGGATGGGGCTAGGTGTATTAAAAAGCCAGGCTGAAGCCATGAAAGTACAGTTTGGAAGTGCATTGGCAGATGAGGCAAAAGCAAATGCATATATCACTATCCCGGGTTTGAAAGGAATGCCCGCAAAAGAGATCAGTGTAAAGAACCTGGCGCAGATCATCCAGGCAAGAATGACAGAGATACTTGATTTTGTTGCGTATCATTTAAAGCAGGTAGGGCTCGACAGCAAAGCATTAAATGGCGGTGTGATACTGACTGGTGGCGGCTCGCAATTAAAGCACCTGATACAGCTTACAGAATATACAACAGGGCTGAATGCAAGAATCGGGCTACCGAATGAGCATCTTGCTCCCAATCATATCGATGAGTTAAAGAAACCGATGTATGCAACTTGTCTTGGGTTGATACTAAAAGGCTACAGTGATTATGAGCACAAATACAAAGAGTTCAATGACCAGTTTAAGAAAGTAGCAGTGCCAAAGAAACTGACAGTTGAACAAAATGAAACTAAAGCCCCTGTTGCACCGGTATCTGTTGATGTGGCAGTGAGAGAAAAGAAGATGAAGTTCTGGGATAAGTTTAAGAACAACCTGATAGACCTGTTTAAGGAAGAAGAAGACCATATGATAAAATAAAGTACTGATAACTGGAAACCAGCAACTGGTAACTAGTACAATCCAATCCAAAAGAAAGACCGGCTTAATCCACTTACTAACCGTAAAACCGTAACTATGATCCACTTTGATCTGCCCAAGCAGAAATCTTCCATCATCAAGGTCCTTGGTGTTGGAGGCGGCGGCAGCAATGCCGTAAATTTCATGCATGCACAGGATATTGAAGGCGTTGACTTCATTATCTGTAACACAGATGCCAAAGCAATAGAGCAGAGCCTCATTCTTAATAAGATACAACTCGGGCCGCACCTTACACAAGGACTTGGTGCAGGCGCTGACCCCGAAGTAGGGAAAGCTGCAACAGAAGAATCACTGCAGGAAATACGCAGCATTCTTGAAGTAAATACCAAGATGGCATTCATCACAGTGGGAATGGGCGGAGGCACTGGTACAGGTGGTGCGCCAATTGTTGCACAGGTATGTAAAGAACTGGGTATCCTTACTGTTGGTATTGTTACCACACCTTTTGGTTTTGAGGGCCCCCGCAGAATGTTGCAGGCTGAAGAAGGTATCAGGAAACTAAAACCTTTTGTAGATACCTTGCTTGTGATCAGCAACGATAAATTGCGCATGCAATATGGTAACCTTAAAATGAAAGAAGCATTTAGCAAAGCAGATAATGTATTAGCAACCGCTGCTAAATGTATTACTGATATCATCAATAGCCGCGGGCATATCATTGTTGACTTTGCGGATGTATGTACAGTTATGAAAAACGGTGGTGTGGCTATTTTAGGAAAAGCAGAAATAGAAGGTGAGAACCGTGCGCAGCGTGCTATTGAGGAAGCTCTGGCTTCACCATTATTGAATGACAATGATATCCGCGGAGCTAAATGGATATTGATCAATATCAATAGTGCGGAGGGAGATGAAGAGTGTACGATGGATGAGCTGGAAGTGATCAATAGTTATCTGCGCATGCAGGCAGGTGAACATACAGATGTGATCGTTGGAACAGGATATGATAATTCACTGGGTAAGAAGATAGGCATCACACTGATCGCAACAGGATTTGAACACAAAGATCCTTTTGCAACACCTATGAGTGTGAAGAAACCCGAGGTTGCCGCCGAGCCAGAGAAGATAGTAATGGTATTGGGAATGGAAAACGAGGAAAAGAAAGTAGAAGAAGTGGCTATAGTGGAAGAACCCGTTATGGAAATAGAAGAAGTAGACCCTCTTGCACCGCAACTCAGGGAAGAAGTGATCGAAGAAGAAATGATCCAGGTATTCAATGCGCCAGAAACTGAAATGATGTCCTGGTCAGAAAGGCAAACTGAGGAAGCCGAAAATTTAGAAAATGAAGTGCTGCATTTTGAATTAAGCACTGAACTCACTGAAGATATCGTAGTTCCGGAGCCCTTACCGCAAGAAGAAGTATGTATTGCAAAGACAATGGCAGATGAGGCGATGAATGAAATGCAATTGACAGAAAAGATAGGACCTGTTTTAGCGGCCGATACTTTTCTTTCCAAGCCATTCAAAATATATGCTGAGCCTGAAATTGTAGAAGAAACAGTAATGGAAGTGCAGCCGGAAGAAACTATAGCTCCTGTTTTAACAGTTGCAGAAGAACACACTTTCGAATTGGAAATAATTCAGAAAGAAGAAGAAGTGATTGTAGAAGAAATAATAGTTATTCAGGAAGAAGAAGTTGTTCAGGAAGTAGTGGTTAAAAAAGAAGAGATAGCCGATGAAATGAAGTTCGAAATGAATGAGAAAGTGGAAGAAGAAGAATTGCAGCCACAGATGTCCTTTCAGGAACCGGCAGGAGGTTTTGATGAAACCGAAGAGCAAAGAAAAAGAGCTGCAGAACGTATCCAGAAATTGCGGAACCTTTCTTTTAACATGAATACTGCCGATCCAAATAATGAGTTCGACAGTGTGCCGGCATATATCCGCCGCAATATGGACCTGTTTGGCAACACCCTGAATTCCGTAGAAAATTTTTACAGTAAGTATACGGTAGGTAAGGATGAAAATAATAAAACGCATATTTCTACCATCAATACATTCCTCGATGGTAAGAAACCCGATTGATTTTTAGGAATAGGATTTTAGTTGTTATCCCTGCAGTTTATACTGTGGGGATTTTTTTTAACCGACTGTAACCAATTTATAAAAGTGCAAGAAATCAGTTGGGGGGAATAATAACAACAAGCCTGTTATTGGGAGCAGCCATTATCAGTCTGCGCCAGAAATATTTGTTAAGTGTAGTTTCTTACCGTCAAATCTGAATATCCACCAAAAATCATGTTCGCAAATTTCACTTGAATTTTCAGGGATGTCGTCCTCGGGCGCGGTTTTTTTGCTTTTATAACTAGTATTTGATTTCATGTCCATTCTTAAAGTAACTATGCTTTTATCTAATTTTATTTTATAGGAATAATAGCAAGGTGTGGATTTAATGTAAGCTTCATATTCCAAATTGTCTTTGTGTAATAAACTATCAACCTTAATGTACCGGAAAAGGTTATTTAGTTGGCTAATCAAAATGCCTGCAGAAATTTTGTTAAAAAATTGCAGAAACATGGCTTCTGTTATCTTGTCTCCATTTGATTCGCGTTGTTTGTGATACGCAGTATCGTCTACGTAAATACTATATGCACTGTCGGAAAGTGGAAACTCAAATATGTTTGAAATTTTTTCTTTGTTGTTGGAGGCTAAAATTTGTTGGATCCGTTTCAATTCTTCGATCAGGACGTGCCTGTCTGTTTGACTCAGGGTTGTGTCGATCAATTTTTCTTCTGCTTGACTGTTTTCAGTAGCCTTAGTTGTGTCAGAACTATTGCATGACGCAATAATTACAAGAATGGGCAAAACGATAAAAACAGGTCTCATAAATTTTATAGTGAGATGTGTAATGGCCTCATAATATTGCTTCAACCCGGACTATAAAAAATCAGCCTTATAAGATTTATAGGTCTCTTTTTTTGTATACCGAATAACATAACCACCAAAGAGCTGAAGTGAGGAGTAATGTGTAAATAACATGCATATTGATCAAGTCCAATGCTTTACTATATGCATCTTCATCAAGCCTTTTTAAAAACTGCGGATAGGGTATGAGCTTGTTTGATATATTAAACGGAAGATAATTTGCCAGGTCAGGCATTTTAAAATATGTTAACAGGCCTCTTAAAGTGGGCTCTACTATCAAATAATAGAAAAGAAATATGCCCAATGCAATGAATGCTTTTCTAACCAGGAAGCCAAGCATGAAAGCAATACTCAGTTGAGCAAAGGTTTGAAGCATAAATAGAGGGACATATTTTATCTGATCTGTCCAGTTGCTCTGATTGCCTTCCTGCAGCATGAATCCGGAGATACCGGCCGTGAGAAGATACATCAGTGTAACAACAAGCGTAACAATAAACACATCCAATATCTTACTGGTCACAAACTCTGTGCGACTCCAACCGTCAATGACATTCTGCCGGTGTGTTTTATAATTATATTCATTCGTGATGACCATGATGACAAGGATAGCAGGGATGATCACAAAAAAGGAAGAAAAATAAGCTACAGAATGCCACGACTCAGGGAACGCAAAAGGGTTGCCTAACAATGATTTTGCAAGTGCGCCTGCCATATCATGGCGCGAAACAGTGCCCTCATATAGTTTATAGCCGAACCAGTTGATACCAGGATAAGTCAATGCTACAATACCCAGCATCCACCAGAATGCAGGATATTTCTTTATTTTAAGCCATTCTATTTTTAATAACTGTAACATGAAAATATATTGTTAGGATGATAATTAGTTATTGGTTAATTCAAAGAATTTTGTTTCAAGGCTCTTTTTTCTTGCCGTGAGCTGGTTCAATACAACGCCATTGTTAAAACAGTATTGGTTGATGGCTTCGAGATTGGAAGTACCTAAGGCAAATTTAAGATGCAGCAGTTTATCGGTCAATACTGCAGACAAGCATCCTGGAATGTTAGCAACAACTTGCTGAAGTTTGCTGATATCGGATGCGGAGATCTCAACAATATCCTCATTCACCAGTACTTCATCAACTGCACCGGCAGTAAGTAATTCTCCTTTCTTTAAAATGGCAACATGCGTACAAACTTTTTCCACTTCATCTAAAAGATGGCTGGCTATAATTATGGTCTTGCCTTGTTTTGCCAAATGTTTGATCAGTTCGCGCATCTCTAAAATACCCACCGGGTCAAGGCCATTCGTGGGTTCATCAAGTACCAGCACTTCCGGGTTGCCTAACAGTGCAGCGCCAATAGCCAGGCGTTGTTTCATACCCAGGCTATATGTTTTGAATTTGCTCTTCTTTCTCTCGGTTAGCTTTACTGTTTCGAGTGCTTCATCAATATCAGATCTTTTACCCCTTCCGCTGATGGCCTGGGTGACCTTCAGGTTATCAACGGCTGAGAGATAATGATAAAAATTGGGAGTCTCCAATAAAGAACCAATTCTTTTTCTGTTGGAGTCTTTGTTAGCTTGTCCAAACCAGGAGAAGCTACCGCTGTCGCTTTTCAATACATTTAATAAAGTGCCGAGCATGGTTGTTTTACCACTGCCATTTGGCCCCAGTATACCGAATACACAACCCTCGGGCACTTCAAAAGATACATTTTTAAGCGCCTGGATACGGCCGTAACGTTTTGAGATATTGTCTATGGAAAGGACAGATTGCATAAAATAGCATTGAAAGTTTTGGAAAGGCTGTTAATGATGCCAGCACAATATAATTAAAAAGAGGCTTGTACCATCCTGTCTTTTCCCTGGAGGTCTTTTTTGATATGTGAGCGGTAACCTTCTTTTTCGAACAAAGTAATAACCTCTTTGCTCAAAGCCTCATTGATCTCAACAAAGATTCTTCCTTTCGGGTTGAGATGTGTTTTCCCAAAAGCGGCTATTTTCCTGTAAAAGAGCAAAGCATCTTCATCGGGCACAAATAAAGCAATATGCGGTTCAGCATCCAGCACATGCTTACTCATGCTATTGCTTTCGGATTGCTTTATATAAGGAGGGTTACTTACAATAATGTCAAATACCGGGAGCTGATTCCAGTTATTTTCATCTAAAAAATCAATCAATAAAAAATTCACTTCAACACCTAAAGTAAGTGCATTTTTTTTTGCCACTTGTAAAGCATCTTCGCTAACATCAATAGAAGTGATGACACTATTTTTAATTTTTTTCTTCAGGGCAATAGGAATACACCCACTACCACTACCAATATCCAGTATCCCGCATCCCGTATCCTGCCTACCGGCAGGCAGGCCCGCATCCCCAACAATCCAATCCACCAATTCTTCAGTTTCTGGCCTAGGAATCAAAACATTCTTATCTACAAAAAATTTCATTCCTGCAAACCATGCTTCGCCTAATATATATTGTATAGGCTGATGAGAAAGCAATGCTTTTGTAATGGTTTGAAATTGCTCTTCCTGGCCTTGTGAGAGAAGTGCATTTTTATCGATGATACGATCCGTATTTCCTTTGCCTGTGATAAACTCAATTGCCAGGCCGGCAATATTCATTGCTTCCCTTTGGTCATACAATTGATTCAATTGGTGTGATAATTCCCTGTAAGATGCCTCAATAGTCATTCTGCAATGCTACTGCATTTTCATTTGGATTTGAAATAGATAGGTGGTCAGGCCTTGCCCGTAACCTGGTATACTTTCAAGCCAATGAACTCTTTTAGAAAATAGGCCCAATCGTTCAATAGCTTTAATTTCGGAACTATTGCATCTTCAAATGAAAAGGGCATACGTGTTACATGATAGTCACTCGGAAAAGTAACAAACTGCATTCCGGCTTTGGTGAAAATTTTTTCTGACCTGGGCATGTGCATAGCAGAAGTAATGAGCACATAAGGTCCTTGTATGTGTAATGAATCAAGTATCTTTTTAGAATAAATGGCATTTTCAAAAGTATTCCGGGAATTGTTCTCAATAATAATATCTTCTTTTTTGACACCGCTTGCTATCAACTCCTGCTCAAGGAAATCAGCTTCTTTGAGGCCAGGCCTTAATAATTCACCTGACCCGCTTGTTACAAGTATTTTTTTAATAAGACCCTGGTGATATAGCTTCTCTGTTTGTATGAACCTGTCGGCCCCCTCACCAAAATGTCCTTTATTGTTAATGTCGAAGCCAACCATCCCGCCCAGTAATATGCCAGCAGAATATACCTTTCCCGGTTCAATAGTTGTCTGCTGAGGCTGCCATGCAAGAACTAACCTCGTGTAAATAAAATTGTTTGAAAACAGAATCGAAATAACGACCACTGCAATTAATAGCTTTTTTTTCCGTGTCTTTGATTTTGTAAGCATCATCCATATCAATAGTATCAAAATCCATACAAGTGGGATAAGTAAAAAATACAAAATTTTTGAAAGGATAAAAAACATGATAGCAATTTTATGTAATTCTTATTTTTTAAACTGTCTACTGACCACCGACTCTTTGCTTCCTGCTGTATATACATAAAAACCTTCACCGGTTTTAACACCTAAGCGCCCGGCAGTTACCATATTTACGAGCAAAGCGCAAGGCGCATACTTTTCTCTTCCAAAGCCATCTTTCAAAACATTCAAAATATCAAGGCAAACATCCAATCCAATAAAATCAGCCAACTGCAAAGGCCCCATAGGATGTGCCATGCCGAGTTTCATGACCGTATCAATTTCTTCCACACCTGCCACACCTTCCTGTAAGGCATAAATAGCTTCATTGATCATTGGTAACAATATCCTGTTTGCTACAAAGCCGGGATAATCATTCACTACACAAGGCACTTTCCCAATTTGGCGGCATAGCTCCACGATCTCGTCAGTCACTTCTTTTTTGGTAGCATATCCATTAATGACCTCCACCAGTTTCATTACAGGCACAGGATTCATGAAATGCATACCAATCACTGATCCTGGCCTCTTAGTAACGGCTGCGATCTTTGTAATGGAAATAGAAGAAGTATTCGTTGCAAGGATAGCTTCGGGAGGAGCTATTTCATCCAATTGCTTAAAGATCTTCAATTTTAAAGCTGTATTTTCTGTAGAAGCCTCTATAATCAGGCCTGCATCTTTTATTCCCTCATTTAAATCAGTAAAAGTTGAGAGGTTGGATAAAGCTTCTTTTTTCTGGGATTCTGTAACTGCACCTTTTGCAATCTGCCTGTCAAAATTTTTTGTGATGGAAGCAACAGCTTTCTCTAATTGAGCTGCATTGATATCTACCAGTGAAACCTGGAAACCATTCTGTGCAAATACATGTGCTATCCCATTTCCCATCGTCCCGGCACCAATGACAGATATTTTTTTCATTACAACAAAGCAGTTTAGTAAAATGATACTGGGACAAAATAAAGAAATAAAAGCAGGAATTGATTAAACAGGAGGATATCTAATTTTTGCTCTTAAAATCGCCACGCTTCCATGCCTGTATAAAATCTGCCCAGGCCATGGGGTTAAAAATATTCATCGGGGCAAGCTGCCCGGCATAATAATATTTAGTGGCCTGTTGCCTTAACTGGTAATTAACGGCTTCCCTGCTATCTGCAGGCAAAACAGCGAGCAATGCTCTTCGTTTGGATTCATCCGTATTCTGGCGTGCTATTTCATATGCATCGTCTGGTACAGGTGTATTGACAAAATCCCTTTCAAACTGCTCGCGGGTTGGGCGAGGCTTCAGGATCGTAGCAGGTAAATAGGCCGTATCGTTGATAAGTAGCTGAATGACGCTGTATTGGTTCTCAGGAAGGTCAACGGGGATCTCAATGGTCTTATCCTTAAAACCTACTGACGAAAATGTAATCCTGTCGCCCCTTAACACAGCCAGCGAAAATATGCCCTCACTATTCGTAAAAGCGCCCTGCCTTCTGCCCTGAACTATTACGCTGGTATAAGGAATGCCCCTCAGGCTATCAGCCGTCATCACTACCCCAAATAGCTGGATCACAGAATCTTTTTTGGATGCGACCTGTGATCTTGCTTCCCCAAAGGAAATAATGGTAACCAGTAAAAGGGTATATCGTATCAGTTTATTCATCGATGCAAAAATAAGTACTTCCCCAAAGAGATAAGCACGAGGGTGTTTTTTTGTTTATCCTTTGCAATTCGTAACAAAGTAAAGTTGCTGACAGCTAACTTTGTGCCTATTCTTCTTTTTTAACAAAAACTTTCGTGATGACCGAAGCAGATATCCTCAAGGCACTGAGCAATGTACAGGAGCCAGACTTGGGAAAGGACCTGGTGACACTGAACATGGTGAAAGATATACAGATAGATGGCCTGGATGTGAGTTTTACCATAATCCTTACCACTCCCGCTTGTCCCATGAAAGATATGATGCGCAGGGCCAGCGAGAACGCGGTTACATTACTGGTCAATAAAGAAGCACGGGTAACAGTGAATTTCACGGCCAATACCTCTTCAAACAGGAAAGATGCCAAACAAATTTTAAGTGGGGTAAAAAATATTATTGCTGTGGTAAGTGGAAAAGGAGGTGTAGGTAAAAGTACCGTTGCAGCTAACCTGGCGCTTGCTTTGGCTGAGTCTGGTGCAGCGGTTGGATTAATGGATGCAGACATTTACGGGCCGAGTGTACCAATGATGTTTGGCGTGCGTGGCGAACGGCCAATGATGAAAGATGTGAATGGAAAAGGAGTGATCATTCCATTAAATAAATTCAATATCAAACTGATGAGTATTGGATTGTTGGTGGATGAAAAGAATGCGGTTGTTTGGCGTGGCCCGATGGTGAGCAGTGCCATCAGGCAATTTGTAACAGATGTGGATTGGGGCGAACTGGATTATTTAGTGATTGATATGCCCCCGGGCACAGGCGATATTCATTTAACACTGATGCAGACAGTGCCGGTGACAGGTGTGGTTATTGTGACCACTCCACAGAATGTGGCGCTCGCCGATGCAAAAAAAGGAATTGCCATGTTTGGGCAAGCTCAGATAAATGTACCCATCATTGGACTTGTCGAAAATATGGCCTGGTTTACCCCGGCAGAATTACCTGACAATAAATATTATCTCTTTGGAAAGGAGGGTGGAAAAAAGCTGGCCGAAGAATACGAACTCCCGTTTCTTGGACAGGTACCCCTTGTACAAAGCATCAGGGAAGGTGGTGATAATGGGATACCAGCAATGATTGGCGATGAACCCATTTCAAAACAGGCATTCAGGGAGATCAGTGCGAATGCTGTACGAAATATTGCCATGAACAATGCAAATTTTCCTGCTGCAAAATCAACAGCCGTTCAACTTCAATAAATTAACTGTCTGTGCTATAAATAGGACTGTTTGCATTTTCGCCAAACTTCCTACATTCGTTGGATGTACCAGCTCCCGTATTTTAAAGAGAATAACCCCGAAGAAGTCATTGATTTCATAAAGCAACATCCCTTTGCCATGGTGATGGGTGTTGATGAAGATAATAAACCGGTTGCTACCCAGGTACCTGTTTTACTCAAAGAAAGGGATGGGTTTTTGTATTTAGTGGCCCATATCATGAAGCAGACAGACCATTACAAAGCATTTTTGCAGAACCAAAATGTGCTGGTTGTATTTACCAGTCCTCATATTTATGTAAGTGCCAGTTGGTACGAAAACAAACAACAGGGATCTACCTGGAATTATATGTCTGTACATGCCCGTGGCGAAATAAAATACCTGGATGATGAAAGACTTTTCAACTTATTAAATGAATTGACAGCGCGTTTTGAAAATAATCCTGCATCGCCTTCTTTATATGAACACCTTCCTGCAGAATATATACAACGTATGAGTAAGGCCATAGTTGCTTTCGAGATCAAAATAACTGAGATTGACAATGTATTTAAACTCAGCCAAAACAGGGATGCAAAAAGTTTTGACAACATCATAGAAAAACTCAACCAGGGAAATGAAGATTCCCGTTTCATAGCAAATGAAATGGTGAAACGGAAAGAGCAGCTTTTTGGCTGATATTCATTTGTATTGTGGCTTTATGAACATTTCGTAAACAACCCAAAAAAACGGGGTAAAAGCTTGCAAAATCAAGAACTAATGAGTACTTTTTCGTGTTGTTCTACATTTTAAACCCAAAACTTTTGCTTATGAACTCAAAATCTTTGATCGCCGGTATTGTTGGCGGTATCGTTTACATTTCTTGTTGGTTACCTTGTCTATGGCCTTTTGATGGCTGATTTTTTCAAAACCCATGCTGGCTCCGCAACCGGAGTGATGCGTGAAATGAAAGACTTTGTCTGGTGGGCATTGATATTGGGAGATGTTGTATCAGGCGTTTTACTGGCGTATGTTTTTGCCAAATCAAATGTAACAACAGCAGGCGCGGGTGCATCCATGGGAGCAGTGCTTGGTTTGCTGATGAGTGCAGGCTTTGACCTGGTGATGTATGCTACCAGCAATCTTTCCACAACAACCGGCATGGTTGCCGATATCGCTTGCTTTACAGTTCTCTCTGCTGTTGCAGGAGCTGTTGTAGCTGCGGTGGGGGGCATGGCCAAAAAAGCCGCTTAAACTAAACATCTATTATTATTGGCTCTCCTGCATAAAGCGGGAGGGCCTTTTTATTGTACAAAACTTTTTTTTGCTTCCTGCAAATCCATCCTTTTCCTGCTCTCGTATCTTTTTCCGTAACCAAGTTCAAAAAAACATTTTTAAAACTCAAAAGAACGAATTATGAAAAAGATCGTATTCCTGTTGATATCAGCATTTGCTATCAACGCATCAATGGCACAAATGGACAACAAGATGGATTCTAAAATGAAGCCTGTAGAAGTAGGCGGTGCACCTATGTATGCTTCAAAGAACATCATTGAGAACGCAGTGAACTCAAAAGACCACACTACATTGGTAGCTGCAGTAAAAGCTGCCGGATTGGTAGCAACTTTACAGGGTGCCGGGCCATTCACAGTATTTGCACCAACAAATGATGCTTTCGACAAGTTACCTAAAGGCACTGTTGAAACTTTGGTAAAACCTGAAAACAAAGCAACGCTTACAAAAATTTTAACCTACCATGTGGTAGCCGGAAACTGGGATGCAAAAGCTATCGCAGCTAAGATCAAAGAAGGAAATGGTTCTGCAGAATTGAAAACAGTTGAAGGTGGTACTTTAAAAGCCTGGATGAAAGGCGGCAAACTGGTACTCACAGATTCAAAAGGTGGCAATGCAACAGTAACCATCAAGAACGTTTACCAGAGCAATGGTGTGATACACGTGATAGATGCGGTATTAATGCCTTAATTAATACAAACGAATGAATAACCTATGAGATCCGGAATGGCTGTTGCAAACTTTGCGGCAGCCATTTTTTTTAGTAATTTGTTATCCCAAAACCTCTCATTGATGCCAAAGAAGATCATTTATAAACATAAACTGGCCACTCGTTGGATGCATTGGATCAATTTCCCCGTGCTTGCCATCATGATCTGGAGTGGCTTGCTAATTTATTGGGCTAATGATGTGTATGAAGTAAAAATATTTGGCTATACACTGGTGAAATTTTTCCCAGATTGGTTCTACAAATTTTTCCATATCCCTTTCAGGTTGAGTGAAGGAATGGCGTTTCACTTCGTGTTTATGTGGCTGTTTTTTGTGAATGGACTTTTATATGTTGCCTATACCATTTTTTCGGGTGAATGGAGATACCTGGTTCCGCAGAAAGGAAGTTTAAAAGAAAGCTGGCAGGTATTGTTGCACGACCTTCACCTGCGGAAAACCGAACCACCAAAAACCAAGTACAATGCCGCACAGCGGATAGCATATACTTCTATTATCATCATGGGTTTTGGCAGCATCATTACTGGGCTGGCCATTTATAAACCAGTGCAATTTCAATGGATGACCACGATCTGTGGTGGTTATGAAGCGGCAAGAGTGGAGCACTTTATTTTAACGGTGGGATATGTTTTGTTCTTTTTAATTCATGTGATACAGGTGATACTTGCCGGATGGAATAATTTCCGCGCCATGGTGGCCGGGTTTGAAGTGATAAAAGAAAAAGACACTCCATCATCAACAGATATTTAAAATCATTTTATGCAGGAATTTATAGTTGACGATAAAACGGCTAAAAAATATACACGGCGCAGCTGGATTGCATTCATTGTTTTTTTCCTGATGATAGGGGCGGCTTTTGCCGGCTGGAAATGGCTGGTGAATCAACCATTGGATGGCGGGATCCGTGGTGGTATTCAGCAACCACTTAGAAATGTACTAAGTGCAAATGAAAAAATATTTAGTGGCGTTTTTAGTAAAAGCAAACTGGTAAAAGAATATCCTAAAAGCGCCGCGGCAAAAAATGTAAGGGTAAATGGTGATGTAGGCCTGGATGAGGATTTCTTTGATGCCTCTTCCTGGAAACTGCAGATCGTTCGTTCAAAGGGGGATACTCTTTTCCTGACATTGGATGATATCAAAAAACTCCCAAAGATCGATGTGATCTATAATTTTAAATGTATCGAAGGGTGGAGTCAGGTTACCTGGTGGAGTGGTGTGCGCTTTGTTGATGTGATGCAGCACTATGGGCTTACTAACGAAGCACAGATGAAATATGTAGGCATGATAACTCCTGATGAAGAATATTATGTTGGCATTGATATGCCAAGCGCCCTGCACCCGCAAACCATATTATGTTATGAAATGAATGGGAAGCCATTACCCATGAACCAGGGCTACCCGCTTCGACTGATCATTCCAGTAAAATATGGAGTGAAACATATTAAGCGGGTAGGAACCATTTCCTTTGAAAATGAAAAACCTAAAGATTATTGGGCAGAGAGGGGATACGATTATTATACCGGTCATTGAGAATTTTTAACCACTAGGAACACAAGGAAGTCACAATGCACACAAGGGGATTCTTTGCCCGCCCGGCCAAGCCATTCGGACGGGTGTTCTTAGTGCCTCCATTGTGGCCATTGTGGTTAAGAGCTATGCAAAAAGCAACTATTGTTTTTTAGTAACGAGGTCCGTTAACCCTAGTATTTTTTTCTGGTCTCATCTATTACATCCAGCAAACCATTTCTGAAACTATCGTCTGCCAGTTGCCAGAACATGATCCCGTTAAGGCGTTTCTTCAATGCATATTCTGTTTTTAGGCGGATAGAACTGCTGTCATCAAAAGTAACAAACCATTTTTTTGAGGGCAGGTATAAATAAGGCGCCCGGGCTGTTGCATCCCAATGATACACATAACCACTGTCTTTTGAAAGCAT
>CAISDV010000170.1 GCA_903884185.1 uncultured Chitinophagaceae bacterium
TGAATTTCCTCGCCACACTCAAACAAGCCACTCAAAATTAGCATTGGCAGCAAAAAGCTAATAACCCCTATTTATTTACTAATTCCTTATATGGAAGCCTGCAAGTGGTGTTTTTGAGGGATAATATAAACCTATCACCGTCTTTGATTGTACGGCTATTGAAACGGTAAGCATATTCATCGCAATAGCGGGTGATGTGTTTCTTTGATACCTGAATGTATATGCCGAAAATCATGCGTTTAAAATGGCTGAAAGCCCCTTCAATACTGTTTGTGTGAAATTCGCCCCGTACAAATTCATCTGTTTGATGGCTTATAACTTCATGCTTCACATAAGACCTACCTATCCGGGCGTAATTGTGTAGGGCATCGGTAATGAGAATAGACTTGAATGAAACCGTTTCCCCTACTAATTGCGGGAATGATTTGCCATGTATGTGTTTCATTCTTAGTTCGCCGCCCCTTTCAAGAAAGCCCATGATACCAGTTTTATGTTCAACGCTGCTGTGGTTTGGATGTATAGCGTTTTGCGCTCTTGCTGCTTTGTGTTTGTTTTTGAACTTGCCGCCTACATAAGTTTCATCCACTTCTACCGTTCCCGTAAGGAATGTATTAACCCGTTTAGTTCTCATCATTTCCCTAATACGCATAAGCATAAACCAAGCTGTCTTTTGTGTTACACCTAAATCCCTCGCTAACTGGCAACTACTAATCCCCTTTTTATGTGAGCCTGACAAATAGATAGCAATAAACCATTTAGGCAAAGGGATATTGGAAGCCTCGAATATTAGCCCCACTTTCACGCTAAACTTCTTTTTGCATCCTGCACACTTGTATGGCTGTTTTACTGCCTTAATACGGTACACTTTTTCGCACAAACAATGAGGGCAAATAGGCTTCCCATCCCACCGTAATTTTTCCAAATAGGCAACACATACCTTTTCATCTGAAAAGTTTAGAACAACATCCTGTAAAGATTTAAACTGGAACATATTGGTTAGTTTTGCAATTGACAAATAATAGGTTAAAAAAATAGTTATGTTTATACCCAAAGAGCAAAGAATTGAGATAACTCTCATTTTTCAACAAATGGAAGAATATTATACGGTGAGCCTTGATAATGTTTATACGGTTAATCCTCATTTTAAAGAAAGATGGTTAGATTATAAAAAGGTATTAGATGACTTAATGTTGGACGAAATAAATAGCCAAATAGGTGATGAATGGGTAGTAGATTTTGGGCAAGATTCTGAATATACCGCCGAACTTTCGGCAAGGATATATGTGCATAAGCATGGGCAATTTGAAATCATTGTAAGTATTATTAAACGGTTAATGCCTTCTCATATTCCTATTACGAGTTTCACGCCAATAGCCTTTAATGACCACAAAACGCAATTGCCACTTTCCCACTAAATTTTAAATGATTAAAATGCAAATTGTGTGTATTGTAGTTAGCTATGCTAATCAATACATCTTTACTCATTTGTTGTAGATTATCCCATAGAAAATCTTTTGCCACTTGTATTTGTTCGGGTGTTGGGGTTAAAACTTCTTGAGTATCGTGAGGCTTATTGATAGTCCCCAAATCTTCAGAAATAGTTTCATGCTTGTTTTCCCCTTGAATTGAATTAGACATTTCATCTACAACTGTTGTAGCATTTTACACCTTATCTTCATACATAAAAAAAGGCGGTGCTACATTCGATGTAGTTGCCGACGTAGTCGGGATTGGAAAAATCCGCTTGCGGATATTTTTCCAAAAAACAAAAAGCGGCGGCGGTGCGGATACGATGCCCCCGGCTCGAGGGAAAAGATCGAGTAAAGGGGTATTAATATTGGGGCAGAGTTTTTGAAAACAACTACTAAACAATGTTGTCCTTAAATCAATAGTATTTTTATTTACATGAACGAACTTCTCATCATACTCGGACTAATCATTTTGAATGGATTCTTCGCCATGGCAGAGATATCACTTGTCTCTGCGCGCAAAGCAAGACTGGAAGCACAGGCAAATAAAGGCGATGCAGATGCGAAGCGTGCATTGAACCTGGCCAATCGCCCCGACAAATTTCTATCTACTGTACAGATCGGTATCACATTGATCAGCCTGCTCATGGGTATTTTTTCAGGAGAAAGGCTGAAGGGAGAATTAATTGCCTGGCTACAGCAGTTCAGCAGTATCAAACATTATAGTGAGGCCATTGCGACCACCATTGTTGTAGTAGCGATCGCGTATTTAACATTGGTTCTTGGTGAACTTGTCCCGAAAAGGATCGGGCTGAGTGATCCCGAAGGCATTGCTAAAAAAGTAGCAGGTCCTATGCGTTTCGTTACCTGGATCATGTTTCCTTTTATCTGGTTGCTCACGATCTCAAGTAACCTGTTGGTGAGGATATTTAATATCCGCCCCAAAGAAAACCAGGTTACAGAAGATGAAATAAAAGCAGTGATCAATGAAGGAACGGAACAAGGCGCCATTGAAGAAGCGGAACAGGAAATGATACACCGCGTGTTTCACCTGAACGACAGGAATATTACTTCCCTAATGACGCACCGCACCGATATTGTATGGATAGATGCTTCTAAAAAAGTGGGGGAGGTGAAACACAGCCTGGGTGAAATAGTACACTCTATTTATCCCGTTTGTGATGATGAAATTGACAATATCAAAGGAACCATCTCTGTGAAGGACCTGTTGATGGCTGATGAGCAAACACAAATTACAGCGATCATGAAACCCGCTCTGTATGTGCCCGAGAATAATACCGCCTACCAGGTGCTGGAGAAATTTAAATCATCCAAACTGCATTATTGTTTTATCGTTGATGAATACGGTACCATTCACGGCCTGATCACTTTAAATGATATCCTCGAAGCCATTGTGGGCGACATGCCCCAGCCTGATGAAGAAGAATATTCCATCGTTCCAAGGGCAGATGGAAGTTTTTTAGTGGATGCACAAATACCCTTCTATGATTTTCTCAGGCATTTCAAAAAAACAGAATGGCTCAACGAAGAAGAACACACGTTTGATACGCTGGCAGGATTTATTTTACATGAGCTGGAAAAAATACCTAAGACCGGAGATAAATTCAATTGGCAGGGATTTGAATTCGAGATCGTGGATATGGATAAGAACAGGATAGATAAAATATTGGTGACGAATAAATCGGAGGAAGAA
>CAISDV010000171.1 GCA_903884185.1 uncultured Chitinophagaceae bacterium
ACAATAAACACCTTGCGTGAGGAAAACACCCCCTGATTTCGGTTAAAATCGGTCGTTTTCGGTTTTGTGAAAACGTAACTAACTAAAAATCAACGCCTTCATTTTCTCAAAAAATCTTCATAACCCTGAGGTCGGGAGTTCAAATCTCCTCCTCGCTACATAGCTGAAAGTCTTAGTAAATAAGGTTTTCAGCTTTTTTTATGCTGATAATTGCCTGTAGCATTTTCTCAAATAGCTAACAAAATAGCTAACAATTTCACTAACTTTAAAAAGTAAACAACATTTTGGGTCACATTTGGGTCAGAAATTTTTACAAGAAGTGATAAAAGCCCGTAAACAAAGGGGTGCAGAGGTATTGAGAGTATCCATGCCATGCAAGCGCTCTAGCCAACTGAGCTAACCCCCCAATGGATTGCAAATGTATAAGTTGGAAACTTGTTAGGCAAAAGTTTCTCATCCTCCTCTAAAATATCAACACCAAAGTCCCGCCAATGATCAACACCGCACCTACTGCTGTCTTCAGCGTAAGCGGTTCACCCAGGAAAATAATGGATAAGATGATGGCCATCGCCACACTCATCTTGTCAACCGGCGCTACTTGTGATACCTTCCCCAGTTGCAATGCTTTAAAATAAAACATCCAGGATAACCCTGTGGCTATGCCCGATAACAATAAAAAAAGCCAGTTCTGTTTTGATAGTGATTGAATAGAACCCGTGTTGCCTCGGAAAATAGCTACACCCCAGGTAAGCACCAGAATAAAAGAAGTGCGGATGGCAGTGGCAAGGTTACTGTCCATATTCGCCACGCCTTTCTTGGCGAGTATTGCAGTAAGTGCTGCAAAAAAAGCGGAGAGCAAAGCGTAGGTCCACCACATAGAAAATTATTTAATTACGGGCAACTAAGATAGATTTCTTTTTAATCCCGTCCGAACGCCCGCCTGAATGACGCAGTCGGGCAGGGCTAAGCCGGGCGGGCACAAGGGACAAGGGGGGACATGAACGACATTGGGAAGGCCTTATAACCATTTTCTATACCCAACCTTTCTTCCTGTAATAATCATACCCAACTTTCAGAGCATCTTTTATTTGCTGAAAGATCACGGAATCATTTTTCTTGATATGGAAACATGTTTTCCCTTTTAAACAGTTCAACAGTTCAGCACCCAATAATTTTTTTGTTCCACCATCAGCATATACCGGCATGCAATAAAAGCCAACATACCCCTTTTGTACCAATGCAGCAGCAAACCACATTTCGGTTTTCTTTTTGCCATCAATCACCAATTCTTTTTCACTTACTAATGCCACCTGCCCGCCATCACCGCCACGCATGCTCACAAGCCCTTTCTCATACGGAACAAATAATTTCTTTATCTCTTTGAATATTTTCACCATCTCAGGTTGCCCCACCGATTTATCGGAATACTTGATGCCGATCTCATTTTTATTTCCCGAAGCTTTGGCCATAAGAAATATTTTCTAAAAAAAATGCCCCGAAAATCGAAGCATTAAATATGTAAGTATATCCCGTATCCTCTATCCCGAATCTCACATCTCGCATCCCGTATCTCGTATCCCTATTCCCAAATCTCCTCCTTCCCTTCCAGCCATAACCTCACAGATTCTGTAGTAACACTCTTTGGCCTTTCGAGCGGGAAGCCCAGGGCCCTGTCCCAGCAAAGGCTTGCGAGCACGCCTAAAGAACGACTCACCGCAAACAACACGGTATAAAATTCATATTCCACCAACCCATAATGTACCAACAATGCACCACTATGCGCATCTACATTAGGCCATGGATTTTTGATCTTGCCAAGTGATTGCAATATTGGCGGAACAGTATCATAAATATTCCAAACAGTATTTACCAGCTTATCATCGGGCATATGTTTTTTTCCAAACTCCATCTGCGCTGTAAAACGCGGATCGGTCTTACGCAATACGGCATGGCCATATCCCGGTACCACTTTACCTGATGTCAAAGTTTTTTGAACATACTCTGCGATCTGTTCTTTGGATGGAGAATCGCTTCCCAATTCCTGCTGCATTTCAAATATCCATTTGATCACTTCCTGGTTGGCCAATCCGTGCAAAGGGCCAGCCAGCCCATTCATTCCTGCAGCATAACTTAAATATGGATCGCTTAATGCACTTCCCACCAAATGCGTGGTGTGTGCACTTACATTACCACCTTCATGATCGGCATGAATGGTCATGTACAAACGCATGAGCTCATGAAAACTTTCATCTTCATATCCCATCATATGTGCAAAATTTCCTGCCCAGTCCAGCAAACCATTGGGATGAATATGTTCTTTGTCCTTGTATTTGCGGCGATAGATATATGCAGCAATGCGCGGCAACCTGGCTATCAGGTCCATCGCATCATCATACATGGGGTTCCAGTAATCTTTTTTATTGATGCCCTTTGCATATTCTTTTGCAAAATTACTTTCGGTCTGCAATGCCATCACACCCACTACAAACATCGTCATTGGATGTGCGTTCAACGGCAGCTTATCTATTGTTGCAAAAACATGATTAGGAACATGGCTGCGGCGCTGCCAGGTGCTGGTAAGATGGTCTACATCCTCTTTTGTTGGCAACTCACCCAATAACATTAAATAGAACAAACCTTCCGGCAAAGGTTCTCCTCCTTCAATAGCAGCGGGTAATTTCTGTTGCAGTTCAGGAATAGAATACCCGCGAAAACGAATGCCTTCCTGTGCATCGAGTAAAGAAGTTTCTGTAACCAATCCCGTAATACCACGCATTCCCTGGTAGACCTGCGAAAGCGTTACTTCGCCTATTTTTTTGCCGCCATGTTCTTTCAGCATCTCTTTGATCTGCGTATTGGCTGCATCTGCTTTGATCTTGAATGTGTCCTTAATAATTCCCATGATATTGTTGTATTTAGATAAGCCTGCGCTTAAAATGGTAGCGATCTTATGTGAAATTTTCCCTGTTAAACCCCGTATCACAGAAGGATTTGAACAGGCGTTAAAGGTAAAAGAACTTGCCCTTTGCAGCAAAAGATTTACACGAGTGACACAGGAATGTGCTATTTGGGCGCTCTACGGTAGAGAGCGATCACCACAAATACAAAAATGATATTTGGTGTCCAGGCCGCTAATATCGGAGGGAAATTTCCTTTGGTGGAAAAGACGGTTGAGAATTTATCAGCCAGTATGAACAAAGCGGCAATGATCAATCCCATGGCGAGATGCAGCCCACTACCTCCCCTCACTTTTCTGCCCGCAACAATGGCGCCGATAAGTGTTAGCAGGATAACTGTGACGGGGGTGGCATCCCTCCTCCCCATCTCCACTTTTAATTCATTCAGTCCTTCCGAACCACGCATTTCTTCGAGATTGATTTGCCTTCGGAGATCCGGGGATTCTAATTTATCTTTTGTGTATTTATCCGTTTTGAGATCTGAGGGACGAAAATTAAAATCTGTATTCTGTGACTGATAAAAAACAACTTTTTCATGCATTCCGTTGAAATCATGTTTCACCACATAATTCATTCTCCATTTTTTTGTAGCTGTATCCCAGAAAATATCACTCGCCCGCAAATTTTCGACCACCACATTATTCTTAATGCGATACATAAAAAAAGGCTGGCCTCTTTTAGAAGCAGTATCATAATTTCCAAGGCTTGCATAGGAAAATGAATCGACCTTGAGATAAATATTATTACTGCCGCCATTCATCCTATTGATGGCTTCATAAGATGAATTGGGATCAAAATATTTTGTTTCAAATGCCCCGCGTACCTGGTTTGACCTTGGAACAAGATAATGATTGGCGTACCATAGTAGCCCTGCCAGGAAAACACCACCGATCAAGTAAGGCCGTAACCAACGGTTGAAACTGGCGCCGCTGGCAAGTATGGCAATGATCTCGCTGCGCACCGCCATTTTGGAAGTAAAAAAGATCACGGCAATAAAAACAAAAAGCGGGAAGAGCAAAGCAGCCATGTAGGGCACAAAAGCAATATAATATTGCAGGATGATGTTTTTAACACCAAGGTGCGACTTGACAAAATCATCTGCCTTCTCACTGATGTCCACCACAATTGCAATGACTGTGAATAAAAAGATGGCAAAGAAAAAAGTGAGAATGAATTTCTTCAGTATGTACCAGTCTATTTTTTTCATTCTTTACAGCTAACTGCAAAGATAATTGCATAGCGGGATAGCGGGCAGAAAAGGATGTTAATTGATTTGCTCAGGCACGCTGTCCGCCTGAGGCGGAACTTCGTAAAAAAATACACCCATGAAGATGGATGTATTAATACGGCATCATAGGTAACGGATTAGTAAGTGATGTGAAGCTAATAATAACAGGTAAGCATCAGGCTGTTTCATTGTGCAGGTGGATAAAGAAAAAATGGTTTTGCAATTATCCACATCCTGTTTTGCGGGTGGTTTCACGCCCGTCCGAATGGCTTAGCCGGGCGGGCAAAGACGCAAAGGAGCCAAGGCGCAAAGTTATTTAGGGATCCTTGCTCTTTTTTTGTTTTGCTGTCTGGCTAAGTCTAATATTTGGGAAGGATGAGAAGGTGCAGCTACTTATAAACGTTGCTTTAATTGTGGTATCATGGCAGCCTTCCATGAAAGGAAAGTATCTGCCAGGATATATTTGCGGGCCTCACTTACCAGCCAGAGATAAAAAGAAAGGTTGTGTATGCTGGCTATTTGCAAGCCGAGGATCTCATCGGCAACAAATAAATGCCGCAGGTAAGCTTTGCTATAATAATTGCTTGTTTCGCAAGGGAAACCTTCATCGATCACGGAAATATCGGTTGCCCATTTTTTATTTCTTATGTTGATGATACCCTGCGAAGTGAAGAGCATTCCGTTTCTTCCATTACGCGTTGGCATCACACAATCAAACATGTCAACACCGAGGCTGATGGCTTCGAGGATATTCCACGGAGTACCCACTCCCATTAAATAACGCGGTTTATCCGCAGGCAAAATATCACAACACAATTCAGTGAACTCGTACATCATTTCTTCAGGCTCTCCCACACTCAATCCGCCAATAGCATTGCCCGCAGCGTGTTTGGAGGCAACATATTCAGAAGAAACTGTGCGAAGGTCTTTATAAATGCCGCCCTGAACAATTGGGAAAAGATTTTGCGTATGGCCATATTTGCCCTCGGTCTCATTCAGCCTTTCTATACATGCGTCCAACCAGCGATGCGTTAACTCCATGCTTTGCTTTACATATTTGTATTCGCTGGGATGAGGCGGGCATTCATCAAATGCCATAATAATATCGGCACCAATACTTCTTTGAATGTCCATCACTTTCGCCGGACTGAATAAATGCCTGCTGCCATCAATATGAGATTGAAACATCACACCTTCTTCAGCGATCTTCCTGTTGGCGGACAAAGAAAATACCTGGTAACCGCCGCTATCGGTGAGTATGGGCCTGTCCCAACCCATGAATTTATGCAGGCCACCACAGGTTTTCAGTACTTCTATACCCGGCCGCAAATAAAGATGATAGGTATTGCCAAGAATGATCTGCGCTTTTATTTCTTCCTTCAGTTGCTGTTGTGTTACAGCTTTTACGCTACCCACAGTGCCCACAGGCATAAAGATCGGGGTCAATATCTCGCCATGATCCGTGCTGATCTTGCCCGCCCTTGCTTTCGTATGGGTATTTGTTGATTCTAATTGAAAACTTAATGCTGCCATGAATAAGTACTGATGGTAAAAGAAAGCAAATTTACATACAAGAAAGCAAAGCATGGTATGATACCGGATATACATCGTACATCCCACATCTAACATCTAACATCAAATGAATTCTTTTCCACATACGCACACATACCCCGTTGCAAGATATCTAAACATTATTTTTGCAGAATGACGATACCACCCGAAACCTGGGAGATCCTGTTTTACGTTTTTTGCGGCATCATTACTTTCCAGGTGTTTTATTACCTGATATTTTTCTGCAGGCTCGCTTTTTACAAACCCAAGGCAAGACAGGAAAATTTTGATCATCCAGTGTCTGTGATCGTTTGTGCAAGAGACGAGGCCAATAACCTTGTGAAAAATCTACCAGGAGTATTGGTGCAGCAATACCAGTCAACCCACGAGATAGTGGTTGTAAATGATAATTCTTTGGATGAAAGCAAGTATATATTAGACGAGTTTAAAAAATCATTCAAGAATCTCAATCACCTTGAATTAACACAAGAAGCAAAATTTATCATCGGGAAGAAATTCCCTTTGTCCATGGGTATCAAAAGCGCGAAGTATGAAACGCTGTTACTGACCGATGCAGATTGTGTTCCCGCTTCTGAATTGTGGATACAAAAAATGCAGGAGGGTTATGGCGAAGGAATTGAGATCGTATTGGGTTATGGTGCCTATCATAAAAAATCAGGCTTGCTGAATAAGCTCATTCGCTTTGAAACCTATTTTACAGCGCTCCAGTATTTTTCATTCGCACTTGCAGGCATACCATATATGGGCGTAGGCAGGAACCTGAGTTATAAAAGAGAAGTATTTATCCGTAACAAAGGGTTTTCATCCATCAACCAGATACCGAGCGGTGATGATGATCTGTTTATTAACCAGGTTGCGACAAGAAAAAATACAGCGATCGTGATCGATCATGCGGCGCATACTTTGAGCGAACCGAAAACTTCATGGGGCGAATGGAGCCGGCAGAAATTCAGGCATTATACCACTTCTAAATTCTATCGTGCTAAACATAAGTTCTGGTTGGGATTACATTCCATTACTTTATTCTTTTTATATCCTTTGCTGGCCGTGAGTATTATTTTTTATAACTGGTGGATGCCGCTGGCAGTGTTCGGCGTGCGCTTTTTTTTACAGGCGATGGTATATTATAGGACAATGAAGAAATTAAATGAAAAGGATCTTTGGCCCTGGTTCCTTTTCTTTGACCTGTGGATGTTCTTCTATTATATTTTCTTTGTTCCCGCCATCTGGAGAAAGCCGAGGAAGAACTGGGAATGATGATAATGTACGATGTACGATTTTTGATTACTCTGGAGTGCATGTGTCCCTTGTGTCTTCCTTGGGTCCCTTGTATTTAAATTGATTGCTAATTCTTTCCGATGATAGATATCCTCTATAAATATTTTTCTGATTTTACCCCGCAACAAATTCAGCAATTTGAAGCGATCGGGCCATTATACAAGGAATGGAATGAAAAGATCAATGTAATCTCGCGAAAAGATATTGATAGTATTTACCTGCATCATATACTTCATTCATTAAGTATTGCCGCAGTAGCAGAACTGGCTCCAGGTACGCGTGTAATTGATATTGGCTCTGGTGGCGGTTTCCCGGGAGTTCCGTTGGCTATCTTTTTTCCTGAAGTAAAGTTTCATCTCGTTGATAGTATTGGCAAGAAATTAAAAGTGGTGGAAGCTGTTTGCGAAGGCGCCAATATCAAGAACATTACCACACAGCATACAAGAGCGGAAGAAATAAAGAACAGAAAATTTGATCTTGCGGTAAGCCGTGCTGTTGCACCTTTAAAAGATCTGTGGAAATGGAGCGCTCCCCTCCTCACCAAACAAAACAAAGCAGGTAATCATGCCAATGGGCTGATTTGCTTAAAGGGCGGCGACCTGCACCAGGAAATTTTTGAAAGTGATACCCGGCCAAAAATGATGGGTATCTATTCTATCTTCAAAGAAGAATATTTTCAGGAGAAATTTTTGTTGTATGTGCCGAAGTAGTATGCACCGTCATTTCGAACATCGCCAAAGGCGAGTGAGAAATCTCTACGGCAACATGATCACGTTAAGATTTCTCACCCGCGTATCATGATCCATAAAAAAAATATACTTCGTTTACGCGGGGTTCGAAATGACGGGCCCGCTTTTAATCCGGTATCACCAACTTATTATTCGCCTTATTCATATCCGCCATTCTTTGTGTTGGGTCTATCTCAATTGATTTAATATCCCTGATATTTCTGGTCGTTTCAAAAATATATTCCGGATGCGTCCACTTCCATTCTGTATGAACAATTCTTGGCGTGGCATCTTCTGCAGGTTTTTCGCCATACATCATGTTCAATGGAATATAATGCATCTCCTGAGTTCCATCTTTAAATGTCAGCAACACATCTATCGGCATGGGCATTTTACCAAGGCGTTTTAAAGTGATCTGCGTTTTGCCATCTTTTAAATTAATATCACCCACCGCATAATCGATTGTCTTGATGCTGTTCACCCAATATTCCTTATACCATTGCAATTCAAGTCCGCTGACCTTTTCTGCTACGCGGATAAAATCATTGGCATTCGGATGTTTGAAAGCCCATAAGCGGTAATATTCATGCAAGACATGATTGCGCACTGTATCTCCAATGATATATCCAAGCTGTGCCATGAATGTGGCACCTTTTGAATAAGCATCAGCCTGGTATGCAAAATTGGTATTGTAATGGTCTGCATGTGTTGACAATGGCTCTTCTAAGGGGCTTCTCGCCAGGGAAAAATAACCTTCGTAATTACTCCATTGTGCTTTTGGTAACCTATTGGTGATCTTTGCGGAATCTAATGTAACCTGCAACCGCTGCTTTGCCCTATCACTCAGATAAGGAGATTTGGTTGCAAAATTTGCATTGTAATAATCACTCACTTCACTCTCCGCATAACTAGTGAACCCTTCATCCATCCATGAAAATAAACTTTCATTGGTGCCCATCATGTGCTGGTACCAGCTATGCATCCATTCGTGAAAAACTGTTCCCAGGCTCGCGCTCTTGATAAGCGTGGCCATCGCATATTCCATTCCGCCATCACCACCTTGTATAAAAGAATATTGCGGCCATGGATATTTGCCAAACCTGCTTTCCATATAAGGCAGCGCTTTTTCTGCAGCCCATAATACATTGTTCCAACTGCTGTCTGTGCGTTCGTTGCCAGCTTTATAAAAAGCATGCAGCACCGTTGTTCCAACTTTCTTGGAAATATGTTTGAAATTATTATCAGCCGCCCAAACAAAGTCGTGGATATTTTCCCCCTTGAAATTCCAGGTAATCGTGTTGCCTGCAATTGGCGGGACCTTTGTACCCGGTGTTTCAAATCCAAAACCTATCAGGTTCGGGTTTTGTAAAACACCTGTTGCAGCCACCATATAAGTTTTGTCGAGCGTGATCTTTACATCATAATCACCCCACACACCATAAAATTCGCGGGCTATGTAAGGATTCGCATTCCATCCCTGGTAATCGTATTCCACCATTTTAGGGTACCACTGGCTCATGCTGTAACGCACGCCTTCGGCATTATCGCGACCGCTCCTGCGTATCTGTACCGGAACCTGTGCTTCAAAAACAATATCCATCATGGTTTTGCTGTGCGGCAGCAAAGCTTTATCCAGTTTTACTTCCAGTATCGTTTCATATTCGCGAAGCTTTTGCTCTTTGCCATTGATGATAACGCTCTTCACTCGCTGGTATCCGATCTCTGTCTCACTGAGTTTGCTGATACGGTCTTTTACACGTGCATCCCAATCGGGAACATCATCTCCTCTCCTGTTTTTGAGCATGATCTTGCCAAGTTCCCTGCTGCGAACATCCATACCACTGTTAGGCTGAAATGCATTCCAGTATAAATGGAAGAACACATGATTGAGTGTATCGGGGGAGTTATTGGTGTATTCGAGTTTCTCTGTTCCTGTAAAACGGTTGGTGATCACATCCATGTTTACATTGATATTGTATTTGATGCGTTGCTGCCATCTTTCGGGTTGTGCAGAAACAAGGGTTGAAAAACACAATAATAACAGGATGAGGGGTAGTGTTATTTTCATAGAGGTGCTTTTATAGGGGTCAAATATATTATTCTTTTCACCGCAGAGACGCAGAGACAGGGAGAAACGGGGAGATATCTCGGCGAACCTCCCCGTCTCCCCGCCTCCCCGGTAAAAATTATAAAATCTCTTATTCTTCTTTTCCTGCTAAAACAATCACGATCTCACCCTTGACTGCTTTTGCACTAAAATGTGCACACACTTCTGCCAGGCTGCCGCGCTTATTCTCTTCAAACATTTTGGTAAGTTCCCTTGAAACAGCGCATTGCCTATCAGCTCCAAAATAAATAATGAATTCTTCGAGTGTTTTTAGCAGCCTCATGGGACTTTCATAAAACACCATTGTTCTTTCTTCTTCCGCCAGTTGCTTTAATAATGTTTGCCTCCCTTTTTTTGGGGGAAGAAAACCCTCAAATACAAAACGGTTGGTGGGTATGCCGCTATTCACCAATGCAGGAACAAATGCCGTAGCGCCGGGAAGCGATTCTACTTTCACATCATTCTTGATACATTCCCTCACCAATAAAAATGCAGGATCCGAAATACCCGGCGTGCCGGCATCTGTTATCAATGCCATTGTTTTACCGGCTTTTAACTGGGTGACAATATGCTCCACTATCTTATGTTCATTATGCTGGTGATAAGGAGAAACGGGTTTTTGAATATTATAATGATTGAGTAGTTTGGAAGATGTTCTCGTATCCTCACACAATATCACATCTACCTGTTGCAATATTTCTAATGCACGGAAAGTGATGTCTTTTAAGTTACCGAGAGGTGTGGGAACGAGGTAAAGCATGGGGCAATTTACGATGTACGATTTGGGATTTACGATTTATGTTAATACTCGAAATTATTTATTCTACAATGGTTTTAATTAGACCATAGATATTTAAAGTATCAGTATATTTTTCTGTCCATGAATAAAACGCTGATACTTTGATAGCAATTTTCCCTTTCAAGCTGTCGGTTTTTTTGTACTCATTTTTATCAAGAATGACTGATTGCCCAATAATTTTATAGACCGGTGCTTTGTATGAGCTATCAAGAACGGAAAAAGTTTGATAATAGTCAGAAATAAATTGATTCTTCAGTTTAAGAATTTTTAGCTCATATCGGCTTGGAGAAAATAGACTATCTGTGAATTGAAGTAAAAGGCTATCATTTTGTAGTGTTGCTTTACAATTTCTTAGAAAATATTTTGTAGTGTCTTCGATGATTGTCGTTTCGGAAGTATAGAAATATTTTGTCGAGTCAATTTGCAAATCGCCTCCGTAATTGAAATGAGCTTCTTTGAAAAATTCTTCGCTAAAATCGGGCTTGAAATAATTGTTCACTGGCTCAAGCTCAAGCACATTTACAAATACCTCTTGCTCTTTAATGTGTCTGCAGGAAAGGGAACTCGATAAAATAAATATGATAATAAGAAACCTAATCATAAAACTTAATCAACAAGCAATTACCCCACCATCTCTATTTCATACATTTCCATTACCTGGTTGGCGAGGAGCTTTTTACTGGCTTCGTCTGCGATGGCGCGGGCTGCGGCTTCGGTGTCTGCTTCTATCTGGAGTGTAATATGCCTGCCAATGCGCACATCACCCACTGCAGATATTCCTAAATTTTTCAGTCCGCCCAGCACTGCTTTTCCCTGCGGGTCAAGCAGGTCTTTTAAGGGCATTACTTTTACCTGTACGTTATATGTCATATTCGGTTTTTGTAGAACAAAGATAAAATCACATAAGCAATAAATACCAAGGGCACTGCCAGCCAGCCGGCTACAACTCCACCCACTATTCCTATCACTCCCAAAATAATAAATGGCAACATTTTTTTGAGGTTGATATGGGTAAACTTCAATGCCAGCATCGGCAAACGTGAGACCATCAGCCCACTTACTATCAATATCAAACCATACCAGAACCAGGGGCTAATCAATTCCGTCTTCGCCCATCCTATTGAACCATACCAAAAGATCAGTGGAAAGGATGCGATCAATAATCCCGCTGCCGGGATGGGTACTCCTTTGAATCCGTTTGAGAGACTTGTATCTATATTAAACCTCGCCAAGCGGTATGCGCCTGCACAGGGAATAATGAATGCGGGCAAAAGCAGCAATGCATTGATATTCAATCCGTCTTCCTGTTGCGCATAAGACAATCTTAAAAATTCATACACGATCATTCCAGGCGCCACGCCAAAACTTACCACATCAGCTAATGAATCCAGTTGCTTGCCCATTTCAGAACTGGCTTTTAATAAACGGGCTACAAATCCATCTAAAAAATCGATCACTGCCGCTAATCCAATAAAAAGTGAAGCCAGCCATATTTGCGGAGGTATATTGATGTACTGTCTGCCAAAGGGATCAAGATCACCTATAATAAATCCTTGTTCTGTTAGTTTGAAAACAGGCTGTAATCCTGTTTGCAAAACCGCTACGATGGCTAAACAGCCAAAGAACAAATTGAGTAGCGTAAATATGTTAGGGATCTGTTTGATCATCGTTTCATTAAGTTTTCAATCTCATCTGCTTCTATCGGAATATTTTTCATCAAATCCGTATTCCCGTTTTTTGTAAGCCATACATTATTCTCGACGCGCACTCCCATTTGTTCTTCCTCAATATAAATTCCGGGTTCAATGGTTAATACCATTCCGGCTTTGAGCGGTTCTGTTCTTGTTCCCAAATCGTGCACATCAATTCCCAAATGATGCGAGATACCATGGTACAAATATTTTCTGTAAGCCCTGTTCTCTTTGTCCTCGTTCTTGACTTCACTCTTGCGGAGCAAACCTATTTTCAGAAATTGCTGTGTGGCTTCCTCTCCTACCATATCGGTATAATCAACAATGGTAATGCCTGGTTTCAAAATACTCTTTGCATAATTGTGTAAATGCAGGCAGGCATTGTACACTGTCTTTTGCCTGCGCCCGAATTTACCGTTTACGGGAACAGTACGTGTGAGATCGGCATTGTAACCACCGTAACCTGCACCAAAATCCATCAGTAATAATTCACCTGCTTTACATTCTTCGCTATTGCTAACATAATGAAGCGTACGCGCCCTGTCGCCACTGGCAATGATACTGCCATAAGCTTCGCCCGTAGCACGCTGGCTTAAAAAGCTGTGAACTATCTCAGCTTCGATCTCGTATTCCATTACTCCCGGCCGGATAAATTTCAATAACCGACGAAAAGTACTTTCTGTAATGTCTATCG
Organism: uncultured Chitinophagaceae bacterium; assembly: GCA_903884185.1. GTDB lineage: Bacteria > Bacteroidota > Bacteroidia > Chitinophagales > Chitinophagaceae > CAISDV01. Next base: position 13,055 of record CAISDV010000171.1, read on the forward strand.
CTTTCTGTAATACTTCTATTTCTTCTTTTGTCTTGATGCCGCGCAATGCCTTCATGATCTTTGCAGAACGGAGATAATTGTGCAAAGGGTAACGCATTTTCATTTCATCCACCAGCCTGTAATCCCTGCTTCTTATCTGCGAAGCTTTCCTGTCGTTCTCGTTTGTATCTAAATAAATATTATCTGCCAGGTGTATCCATCCCTGCAATAACGCATCTATGCTATCGGCCCAAACAACAGTTGCCATCCCTGAAACTGCTTTTGCTTCATTAGCACGCAATCTTTTGCCATCCCATTTTTCTTTTAGTTCGTTGGGGCGAATGAGTACCAGTACTTCCTTATATTTTGGATCGGGGCAATCGGGGAATAATACCACCATAGAATCTTCCTGTTCAATTCCGGTCAGCCAGAAAAGCCCACTGTTCTGTTTGAATTTGTGGAGTGCATCTCCATTCATTGGCCATTCATCATTGCTGGTAAAAATGGCAATGCTGTTGGGCTTCATTTCTTTGATAAAGCGGTTGCGGTTATTGATGAAGATTTGGGGGTTCAGTGGAAGATATTTCATATAACAGATTGAGTGGATGCAAGATAAAGTTTTAAAAGTAATATACCGATACCGGGCATCGAGATGTCACCAAAGCAGTCTAATTCCATATTCTGCAAAATGTTTCTCTTTCGAGATCAGTGTTAACCCATTTGTAATGCTTTGTATGATCAATATTCTGTCGAAAGGGTCTTTGTGATGAAAGGGAAGTTCGGACAGCCGGAGTGTATCTTTAAAAGTAAGTGGTAATATTTCAAATCCATTCTGCTGTAGCTGCTTTTCTATCGATGCAAAGGGAGCATTGAGCTCAAGCTTGCCAAGACTAACCTTGATAGCTATTTCCCAAAGGCTTGCAATACTTATAAAATTGATGGCTTGTTTATCTTCGATTGCTTTCCTGGCCTTATCTGACAACTGCGAATCACCATTTACAAACCAGATAAAAGTATGTGTGTCAAGCAGATTCTTCATTCTGGCATATAGTCTTTAAAGTCCTCTAATGGTTCATCAAACCCCTTGCGCATGGTAAACATTCCTTTACCACTGCCAAATTTTGCTACGCGACCATTTTGAGAGGATGCTTTCTTCGACTTTGCCGTCAACGAATCAATAAAATCATTCACTTCCTTTTTGAGGTTTTCGGGAAGTGCCGACAACTTGCTGTATAACAGTGAAGTATTCATGTTGATTGTAAACGCAAATTTAATAAAAAAAATCGTATGCCAATCACCCCGGATGTTCACACATATTAAGCCCCATCAATCACAAATTCATTATCTTACAGTCAAATTATCATCACCATGGGCAAATCAAAATCATCTTCCAAATCCGGAAAAAAAGCAGCACCTCAATCAGGAATGGTCGTTAAGAATACCATGCCCGGCGGTAGTGCAAAAGGGTCTTCTTTCTTCCCCAAGATCGCGAACTCCTTCTCTGCTCCTAAAAAAGGAGGCGCGAAAATGATCCCTCGCAAGACACAATAAACTCAGGGTTCCAATAGCCCTTTTTGTTAAAAAATAAAAAAAAATATACTCATTTGTAACTTTATACGAATTTAATCGTACTATTGTACGAACATAATCGTATAACATATTATTCATCCTAATCATTCTGTTATGAAAAAGAGCCTCTCCTTTCGCAAAACCCTATTGCTGGCTTGCTTTACAGCCTTTACCCTAACTGTTTCAGCAGCACCCTGGGACAACCTGCCCAATCCTTTTGTTTGGGGAGAATCAAGCAACCAGGATACTGTTCATCCTAAGAAAAACAAAGTTGAAAAAAATAAAAGCGAGTACAATTCCGATGTTGAGATCGACAAAGCCATGGAAAAGTTGGACAAAGAAATGGCGAAGCTGGAAGTAGAAATGAAAAAGATAGACTACGCCAAAATTGATAAACAAGTGAAGGAAGCTATCGCTAAAGTGGATATGGAAAAGATCAAAAGGGAAACAGAGAATGCCATAAAAAAAGTGGACTGGCAAAAGATCAAAGTGGAAGTTGAAAAATCCATGAAAGAAGCACAGGAAAGCATGAAGAACATTGATATGGAAAAAATGCAGCGTGATATAGAAAAAGCACATGCAAATATAAAATCTATAGATGGAGAAAAGATCAAGAAACAAATAGAAGCCGGCATGGAAAAAGAAAAAGTGGGAATGGAAAAAGCAAAAGCAGACCTGAAGTACCTGAAAGATTTTCCAGATGCGCTGGAAAAAGACGGACTGATAGATACAAAGAAGGGCTACAAAATAAAAGTGCAGGACGGTGAACTGTTTATCAATGGTACCAAACAATCAAAAGAGACTTACGAAAAATACAAACAATATTATAAGAAGGATAATTTTTCGATCAATGTCAACGGAGACAAAATATCATCATTATAAATATAGATGACTTTACGAAACCAGCCCGACAGAGTCGGGCCGGATATTCTTTACTTATAGAGCCCCGACTCCGTCGGGGCTCTACTTTTTAATTTCTGATATTATTCCCGTTGGCTCATATTCCAAGATCATCACTTGTAAAACGCAACGGCAATAACATACTCGCTTTTTCAATCACATACACCTTACCATCCTGCCCGCTTAAGATCAAACGGATAGGATGATCAACAATACTCTCATATTCTGATAAACTCTGCCGGCACATGCCGCAGGGAGATATGGGGTGACTGTTATTTCCGTTCTTATTGTGGTTGTGGTAACTGATGGCCATGGTATCTATCGCCACCTTCGGGAACAAAGCTGATGCCGATGCCAGCAAAGTACGCTCTGCACAAATACTTACCGGGAAACTGGCGTTCTCCTGGTTGCTGCCGGTTACGGTCTCACCATTCATTAACCTGGCAACAGCGCCAACAAAAAAATTGGAATAAGGTGCATACGCCAGTTTGGTTGCTTCCCTTGCTTTGGTAAGAAGCGCTGCATCTTCTTTGGAAAGTTCATCAATGGAATCGTATTCCTCAAATCCAAAATTGTATTGCTGATTTTTCATACGGTGTGATTTAATCTATCTGCACACGATCATTATTAACGAAAAAAGCCCCCAAAGTGTTGTGGGGACTTTCTTCAATGGGACTGAAAGATAATTATTTTATACCATTAAACAAGCGTTTCCAGCGTGGGCCGCCATCCCAGCTAAACCAGATAAGAGAAGCTTTTCCAACAATATGTGTTTCAGGAACAAAGCCCCAGAAACGGCTGTCCTGGCTGCGGTGCCTGTTATCACCCATCATCCAGAAATAATCATACTTGGTTGTATAGGTAGTAGTTTCTTTTTCATTGATAAAAAACTTTCCATCTTTTTCCTCCAGCTTATTTCCTTCATACACCTGGATCAAGCGACTGTATACCGCAATATTTTGATGAGTAAGTGTGATTGTCTCTCCCTTCTTTGGAATCGAAAGTGGACCATATTGATCTCTTGTCCACCCTGCTGCTGTTGAATCAAATGGGAATACCGGGAAATCTTTTTTGTATTGCGCAATGGTAGCTGTACAATGCAGGTATTGTTCCACCTTAATTTTTTCTGCAGCAGTCATGTTCAGGATAATGTTTCCTGGCTCAGCCTGTATTTGTGAATCATTGATCACATTGATTCCCAATTCTTCATTCAGGCTTTCGGCACTTACATTTTTCCCGTTCAAAGGAAAATTGTAATCGATCTGTGAAGAAGCAGGCATAGGTGATAAAGTGCCGTTCACATATAACAATCCTTCTTTTACCTGTATGGTTTCTCCATGCACTGCTACACAACGTTTAATATAATTATCTGTCTTGTCGTACGGATGAACTAAAAGTGGGAACTCAGCCGCCAATGCCTCACGGTTGCCTTTAAACTGATCGCGTAGAACATCATAATAAGGTTGTTCTGAACCGTAGCCAGGTAAATTGATGATCGTATCACCTGCAGGGAAATTAAACACTACTACATCATTTCTCTTCACTTCAGTAAAACCAGGCAAACGTTTATAAGGTAATTGTATCCATTTAAGGTATGAAGGTGTTGTTTCACTGAAAGGCATGGTATTATGAACAAAAGGAAAAGACAAAGGCGTAGTAGGTATGCGTGGGCCATAACTCATCTTGCTCACAAATAAAAAGTCGTGTACCAGCAATGTTTTTTCCATACTGGGCGTGGGTATCACATAGGCTTCAAATACAAAAGTGCGGATGATGGTGGCAGCTACTACCGCAAACACACCAGCATCTATCCATTCACGCGATCCGGGTTTTTTGTATAAACGAAATACTTTTTCTCCACCCCATTTTGGTTTATCAGAAAATCCGAGATAGGGCAGATAAATAAAAGGAACAAAGACAACCAATGTATGCTGCGGTACAGTGACTTTTCCAAAATGCATCACAAACAATATCGTTATCCAGATAGTGATGAATTGACCCATCACAGGGATCAGTTGTAACCAGAACCATATTTTCCTGATCTGGCAGATCTCTACCATTAACCAGGTATTGTATAAAGGGATCAGGGCTTTCCACGGTGCGATACCTGCTTTTTTAAACAGGCCGTACAATCCAACATGCCAGCCAACGATCCAGAGAATGAGGAAAAATAATCCCATAATAATGTTTTAGTGTGACAAAAATAACGGTAACCGCGATTGGTTGGGCTTTATTTTAGTTAAACCCGTGTAGCGAAGATGATGATGAATTTGTTAAATATTGTCTAAACAGAGAACCTATTTCGGTAATACATAGTTCACCACATCGTCTGCAGTAATGTTCTTACCCGAAAGGATGATCAACCTCTCTACCACATTCCGGAGCTCACGCACATTGCCCGTCCAGTTGTGCTTCTGCAAAGTATCCATCGCTTTTTTATCAATTGATTTTTTAGGCTGCCCGTATTCGGCTGCTATATCAATCAAAAATTTATCTACTAATAATGGAATATCATCTTTACGGTCGTTCAAAGACGGTACATGTACCAGTATCACGCCCAAACGGTGATACAGATCAAGCCGGAAGTTTTTATTCTCCACTTCTTTCAACAGGTCCTTATTCGTAGCTGCCACCACACGTACATCTACATTAATTTCTTTGTCACCCCCCACCCTTGTGATCCGCCCTTCCTGTAATGCACGCAAAACTTTTGCCTGTGCACTCAGGCTCATATCGCCGATCTCATCTAAAAATAAAGTGCCACCGCTTGCCTGTTCAAATTTTCCGATACGTTGTTTGATAGCCGATGTAAAGGATCCTTTTTCATGCCCGAATAATTCACTCTCGATCAGTTCGCTGGGAATGGCAGCGCAGTTTACTTCCACCAGCTGCGACGATGCGCGGTTACTTTTTTCATGCAACCATCTTGCTACCAGTTCTTTTCCGGAGCCATTCTCACCGGTTACCAATACTCTTGCATCAGTAGCAGCTACTTTCTCGATTGTCTCAATTATTTTTTTTATCGCTTCGCTTTCTCCAATGATCTCCTGCACTTTACTCACTTTCCGTTTCAGCATTTTCGTTTCCTTCACCAGTGTGTTTTTGTCCATTGCATTGCGGATGGTGATCAACAAACGGTTCAGGTCGGGTGGCTTGGAGATATAATCAAACGCACCTTTCTTTACAGCCTCCACTGCAGTTTCAATATTACCGTGCCCGCTGATCATGATCACAGGTATTTCAGGATTGATCTCAGTTGCTTTGTGCAAAAATTCCATGCCATCCATCTTAGGCATCTTAATATCACAGAGTACCAGGTCAAAGGAACCAGTGGAGAATTTCTTAAATCCTTCTTCGCCATCTGCCGCTTCGTCTGTTTTATAACCTTCGTTGGTTAAGATATCTTTCAATACGCTGCGGATAGAGCGCTCGTCGTCAATGATCAGGATATTGGCCATACACGCATTTTAATTTGCGCTAAGGTAGGTGTAAGTTTTTTAGGAAGCGGGCTGGGGTATTTCAACCCGACTTTTCTTGCGTCGCACACTTGCGCACCTGTATTGCTATTCGGTGGTTATAAATTATGAGTTATGAGTTGCAGGCAACCCTTTGCGACTTTGCTCCTTAGCGGAAACAAACCCCGAGGATTTAATAGTTTAAAAGCATTGCACAAAATAAACGAGTAAATCCTCGGGGTTTAGTGCAATATTCACCAGTTAACCGAAGCTCCCAGATAAAAATTTGCCGGGGCGGCAGTATTATAAAACCGCCTTCCTGCAGCATTGATATCATTGCCAAGGCTATAGCGCTCATTGAGAAGATTGTCTACGCCAAAGAATAATTGAAGCGGAGTACTATTCCAGGTTGTTTTTTTCACCACTTTGAACTGCACTAAATGATAGGCATCAGCAAACTCATCATTGGCATCCGTGAGTGGTATTTTGGAAACGGCATTATAAGTGATATGGAGATACCATTCTTTGTCCATCGCAGCATCCACTCCCAGCAGGAATATATTTTGCGGTACGCCTGTTACCCTGTTACCAGAATAATTACTAGTTCCCTGCTGATACGATGAGAAGAAATAAGGCTGGTAACTATAACTGCTCCATACATTGAGTGTCTTCACAAATTTAAATGGCTTTACCAGCGCATGGTATTCACCCCAGGCTTCTATTCCTTTTTCAACAGCACCACCGGCATTCACAAAGTATGCCTGGTTCAATGAATTATTCCGTTGCACAATAGCATCTTTCAATTCAAGATAATAAGCAGCAAAGTCAAACAACAACCTGTTATGCAAAGTGCCGCCCTTCACCCCTAATTCATAATTCCATCCATACTCCGGCTGCAGGTCGCCATGAAATAATTTATCTGCAGGGTGTACTTCGGCGATCGTGGGTGGAGAAAACCCTTTTGCCACAATTAAATAAAGAGTGAGATGATCATACACTTCGTAAGAGAATGCAAGCCGTGGCGCTACTATATCTTCAGTAGAAGTATGCATATACGGCAGGTTAGAAGCATCTGTAAATCTTTTATACCGGTAACTCTGGCTATTTAGGCTCACTCCCGCATTCAGGCTGAATCTTGCAACTGTCCACTGAAATTGTGAAAACATAAACCACAATGCAGAATACACATCATCTTTAAATTGCACAGTATCTATATTCCCGTTCCTGTTGCCATAATCATCTATCAAGGAATGATTATTCAACCATTCGCCACCTGTTACCCAGTGAATATTTGTTTTGCCCGAGGTCTTATCATAGATGAGCTTGCCCCTCACTCCAACATTTGTTTCATCCCTGTTCTCATAATCTGTGATAAAAGGATTTTTAAAACCAGTATGGCTTGAAACGAAAGAGGCTTCTGTGCTAAAATGAGCACTAATGTTATATGAATGAGCCACACCCATAAAAAGTGTACGGTTATAAATAGCAGCCTGTTGTTGTACCGATCCCGGCAATGCACCTGCGGGTTGCCTTGCCAGTTGCGGGTTCTGGTCCATCTGTGCTTTAGTGATACCACCGGGTGTCTGGTAATACATATCAGTATAAAAAGCAAGAAAATGAAATTCCTGATTTTTCAGTTTAAGCGCTCCATCCCATTTCAGTACATCTTTTCGCAAAGCAGATTCCTGCCGGTAACCATCAGATTGCAAATGTGTTTGTTGCAAGCTCATGGAAAAATTTTTCTGGTTCCTTTCCCAACCAGCCTGCTCATCAATTAATCCGAATGAACCACCAAACAGAGAGGCAGAATATTTATTTTGTTTAGTGTCAGAGTAAGGATGAACAGAACTCAGCAAAACAGCGCCACCTGTTCCTGCACCATATACACTTGCAGCAGGGCCTTTGATGATCTCAATACCTGTCAACTGGCTCATATCAACCACTTGCAGGTAAGTGTTGCCACCACCGTCTGTGAGCGGAATATCATTCCAGTAAATTTTTACATTTCTTACTCCAAAGGGAGAACGCAAAGTGCTTCCCCGAATAGATAAACGGTAGCTGCCGGGTGAACGCTCTTCCATGCGAACACCGGGAACGGCATTAAAAACCTGCACAAGCGAAGCATCGTTTCCACGCTGCATATTCTTTTGTGTGATAATGGCCACTGCCGCGGGAACATCTTCCCATTTTTTGTTGGAGTTAAATGCCTGGACTGTTACCTGCTGCAAAGTATCTGTTTGCTGTGCATTGCATACAGTTGCAAATAAGAACAGGCTTATTAGGAAAGGGGTCAGCTTCACTACTCAAAATTATACTTATCGGGTCATCTGTGAAATACAAAATCAAGTGCAACTGAAAATACCTATTTCTTCATATACATCACTTCCTTCACCAGCTTCACTGTTCTTGCAGTATCTGGTATGGCAAGTGCGGCAAGGTTGGGTGCATAATGCATGGGCGCATCTGCACTGGTGATACGGCGTATAGGAGCATCTAAATAATCGAATCCTTCTTTTTGTATACGGTAAGTGATCTCAGAACTTACAGAAGCAAATGGCCATTGTTCTTCTACGATCACCAGGCGGTTGGTCTTCTTCACACTTTCAAGAATGGTCTGCCAGTCGAGCGGGCGGATAGTACGCAGGTCAATCACTTCAGCGCTCACGCCTTCTTTTTCCAGTTCGCCTGCAGCTGCCAGTGCAACTTTCATCATCTTGTTATAAGATACGATCGTTACATCGGTACCTGGCCTTTTCACATCGGCCTTTCCCAGTGGGATATAATATTCTTCATCTGGCACATCACTTTTATCACCATAAGTTGTTTCGCCTTCCATAAATATTACAGGATCTTCCTCATACCTGATGGCTTGTTTCAATAATCCTTTTGCGTCATAACCATTGGAAGGGGAAACCACTTTTAACCCGGGTATATTGGCATAATAACTTTCGAATGCAGTAGAATGTTGTGCACCTAACTGTCCGGCACTACCATTTGGCCCACGTAACACAATTGGGCAACCGATCTGCCCGCCACTCATGGCAAGCATTTTCGATGCGGTATTTAAAACCTGGTCGAGTGCCAGTACGGCAAAATTCCATGTCATGAATTCCACTATCGGGCGAAGGCCGTTCTGGGCAGCACCTACAGCTACTGCGGTAAATCCTAGCTCAGATATAGGCGTATCTATTATTCTTTTGGCGCCAAATTCGGCCAGCATTCCCTGGCTTACTTTATAGGCACCGTTATATTCGGCTACTTCTTCCCCCATCAGGAAAACCCTTTCATCCCTTCTCATTTCTTCTGTCATGGCCTCACGCAAGGCCTCCCTGAAAGCTATTGAACGCATAATATGATACAATTAAAATGAGTTGCAAAAATATACGATTATGAAGTACCAAAGAAAGCGATTTTTAAGAACCCAAATTGCCGGTTATGGCCATATTCCTCCAAAAAAATATCCCCCCGGGTAAGCCGGGGGGATATTTTACTTACTAACGGTTATGGTTAAAATACGTTATATCCAAAGCTTACATAATATACGCCACCTACCTGGGCATTACCAAATCCATTATTATAATAGCTATTGAGCACATTAGAAGCACCCAATTTCAACAATGACCTGATTGCCGGGAACTTGTAACTAACAGCTCCATCAATTGTTCCGAAAGACGACATCTGGCCTGCGCCAAAAGTACCTTCATAATAGAAACTGTCCTGGTAACGCCACACCATGCTAAAGCCTACCCTGTTATGATACAGGAAACCGGTGTTGCTGAAACCAATATTTGCGCGGTATTGCGGTGTGTTGAAATAAGAAGAAAATCCAACAGGAAGTGCACCGATATTATCTGAATAAATATTACCTGTGAGTGAGAAGTTATTACGCATCAGCCATTCAGCCGATACACCCCATCCCATTGTATTTACAGTTGTTGGGCTATTCACAGAAATACTATATACTGTGGCTGAAGTAGCCAGGCCCGCAGCGGTACCATTATTAGATTGTACTGCAGTAACACTGCTTAAGAAATTCGTGTATTGGCCCCAATAGAAATACAGATCGATCAGTAATCTCTTTCCAAATAATCCTTTATAGCCAGCTTCAAAAGAATTAGATGATTCAGGTTTGAAATCACCAAAGGTCTGTGCCTGAAGAACTGAAGAATTACCCGATGCCAGGTAAGCCTGGTAGCTTGCCAGAGTATAAGCAGGATTTGATGCAAAGTGATAGTAGTCCCTGAATTGCGGCAGGCCACCGATCAAACGTGTACCTGAACCCACAGCAAGGTTGATCCATTGGTTCTGTGTAGTAGGAAAACGATAAGCTGTCTGGTAAGAGAAGCGCAGGTTATGATCCTGTGCCAGTTTCACCACTGCAGAGAACCTGGGTGTGAAGTGCCCGTCAAAATTGCTGTTCTTGTCGTAACGGCCTGATGCAGTCAGTTTCAGGTAATCATCAAAATATCTTTTGGATACCTGTGCATAAACACCTGTTTCATTGATATTGATCTTACCGGATGTATCTGCAAATAAAGTACCCTGTGAATTCAGTACATATTGTTTCAGGTTACCTCCTATTAACAGATCGATCTTGCGTTTTCCAAGATCAAGGATATTTGTTAAATCAAGTTGTCCTTCATAATTATAAAGGTTTGTCTGGTCGAGGAACAAACCACCACCCTTAGAGATCGGTGTTGTAGCAATTTTCTGGAATAAAGGATTATTATAAAGAGGTCCTGAAGGCCTGCCAGCATCTGCAGTAGCTCTTGCAGCAACATGTGCAGCAGCAGGAGTTAAGCCGGCAGCCACATACTGTGTAAATGCAGAAGTATAAGTAGGGTACCAGTTAGTGCTCGGGTTCACAGCTTCATTAAAATACCGTGTAGTAATCGTAGCATCGTATGATTGGCCTGCATCTTCCTGTGTAGTGTATGCACGCAGGTACCAGTCTTTATGCCTCAATTCAAGTTTATACTGTCCTATTCTCAGGTCTTTCAAAGAATACCTGTCCGTTCCGGTATATACAGAACTACCTGTTCCAAAATAAGCTGAAAACGAAGCAGTCACTTTATCAGAGAGTTTATAATATAAACCTCCTGTTAATTTAAAGTTGACAGTTGTAGGGTTGATGATATCTTTTTCATCATAACCTGTCCGGCTCACATTCACACCGGTATAATAATTACGGATGTTACCATATAAGAAAGTTGAGTAACCACCACTAACCAGTCCGGCTCCGCCAATACCATTTAGAAAAGTATTGTATTGAGCTATGGTAGCAGTAGGCGTTCCGGTCAGGTAAGCATTTGATGCACCATATATTGCATTAAATGTTGGCGCACCTAATGATGCGGTAAGCCCATTTATAACAGAGCCTGCCACACCTGATAAACTGGAAGTAGTTTCATCACCATAAACATTTACGCCATCATAGTTAGGGTCTGTGTTCCTGTCGCCCGAAACCACTTGCCCAAGAGGTGTTCCTGTTGTTCTGGAATAATCTCTTTTATCATTTGCCAGCCAGTCCTGGGCCTGGATCATTTGTGCATTGATCTTATATGCAAACCTGTCTGATACTTGTTTTGCCCAACGAATGCTCCAGTCATAATAAGAGGCCAATTGGCGCTGGAAATTATCAACGTGGTTCACACCGCCTTTTATCTGGAAACTTAATCCCTGGTATTTAAAAGGGTCTTTACTGTTGATGAGTACAGTTCCGTTCATGCCACCTGAGCCATATAGAGCCGAAGAAGCACCTGGAAGAAGTTCCATGCTTTCTACATCCAATTCAGTTAACCCAACAATACCACCTACAGAAAAATTGAGGCCCGGAGCCTGGTTATCCATTCCATCTACTAATTGGTTAAGGCGTGAATTACCATTTACGTTAAAACCACGTGTTCCAACAGATTTAAAAGTAAGACTGGAGGTAACTACATCCACTCCCTTTAAATTTCCAAGCATATCATAATATGTTGCTGCTGCTGCATTGCGAATTTGTCCAATACCCAACCTTTCAATAGAAACCGGTGATTCCAGTATTCTTTCAGGCACACGTGATGCAGATACTACAATTTCACTTCCGAGTGAATATGCAAAATCCATTTTAACATCTACGGTCAGGTTGCTGCCATTTACCACAGATTCTTTGGTGGCAAAACCAATAGATGAAAATACAAGTGTGAATGGGGGCCTCTGAGAGGTTGTAAACTTAAAATTCCCATTATCATCAGTATAAGTACCTGATGTACCGCCTTTAACGGCCACTGATACAGCCGGGATAGATTCGCCGGTTTTACTGTTTTTAACGCTTCCTGATACAGTAGTCGATTGTTGTGAAAAAGCTGAAAATGAACATAATACAGCTATAGCTGCTAATGCCCAGGAACTAAAGGGTCGTCTCATAATGGCTCTTTTAGGGTTAAATTGTTAGGCAAAATAGCGATTGTTATATTTATCTGAAAATTTAATTTTAACAGGGGTGCTTAGCCTGTTTATAAAAAAATGCCTTCCTGCACAGATAATTGTTTTACAGGGTGTTACTTTGACCCATGTCAATATTTCAATTTCCCCGCCAGACACGTTTTTATAGTGGCAAAGTGAGAGATGTTTATTCCATTGGTGAAGAGCTTCTCGTCATGATCGCCAGTAACCGTATCTCTGCATTTGATGTGATCTTACCACGCCCTATTCCCTTCAAAGGACAAGTACTGAACCAGGTGGCTGCGTATATGTTAGAGGCTACGAGCGATATCTGTCCAAATTGGTTGTTAAGCACTCCCGCTCCCAATGCTGCCATTGGCAAAAGATGCGAGCCTTTTAAGATTGAAATGGTGGTAAGAGGAAATTTAACCGGCCATGCCTGGAGAACCTATTCATCAGGCAAAAGAGAATTATGTGGTGCCGCCATGCCGGAAGGAATGAAAGAGAATGATGCTTTCTCCTCACCTATTATTACACCCAGCACCAAAGCATCTGAAGGGCATGATGAAGATATCAGCAAAGAAGAGATCATTCGCACAGGTTTATGCACTGCGTCCGAATGGGAGATGCTTGAAAAATATGCACTGCAATTATTTGCACGCGGAAAAGAGATCGCTGCAAAAAGAGGATTGATACTGGTTGATACAAAATATGAGTTTGGGAAATTGGGCGATGAAATTTATTTGATGGATGAGATACACACACCCGATTCCTCGCGCTATTTTTATGCTGATGAATTTGCAGAGAGACAAGCTACAGGCGAACGCCAGAAACAATTAAGTAAAGAGTTTGTACGCGAATGGCTGATCGCAAATGATTTTATGGGCAAGCACGGACAAACCGTTCCAACCATGAGTGATGAATGGGTAGATACCATTTCAAAAAGATATATTGAATTATACGAACAGGTGACAGGTGAAAAATTTGTTCCGGAAGAATGGAGTGAGGAGAAAACCTATGATGCCGTGATGGGGGCAATAGAAAAGACCGCTCAATAGCTTACAGAGATTGAAATGCCCGGTACATCATAAAAACCTGTAAATGATCTCGGTGGTGTTTCATGAATCCACCTGATCTCTTTATAGTTTAAATAAGTGTAAATTTTTTCCGCATAAGCATTTCCAATTAAATGCGGGAGGTTTTTATCTCCGTTGGCCAAACCCTTTAGCGGTATCAACTCAAATGAAACAAAAACACCTCCTTCAGGAAATTCTATATTTTTAGACCTAGTAGAAAAGATATTCTTTCGTTTCAGTTGATGGCTTGGCAGAATATTATCTTCAAACAAAAGATCTTCACCAGGTAATTGTGTCACCGGGTTTTTATCAAATAGCCTGATCCTTAGTAAGTAGGTTGCTTTCCGGGGGCTTTCGAGTTTAAATCTTATATCATCAATATAGCCCTTAACCTTAGTTTCATTAGGGATATAAACAGCATCTTGAATATCAGGTTCCAAAATTTCCCAAAAATTTTCTTTGCCATCATCATGCCCCAATAATATTTTTGCTGTTGTGTTCCTTCTTGATCTAACAGAGACTGCATCCAGGCTTGTATATGCTTCTTTTAATTCTACTTGCAATTGATTGGTCAGTTCAGTGATCACAATCGTTACAGGCTGGTATCCAAGTGCCGAAACCTTGATAGAATCACCGGTAATTTTCTTTATACGGAACACACCAATCGAGTCGCTATTGTCGCCTATCCTGGAATGATAATAACCAATAGCCGCGAAGGCTATTGGTTTTTGCTTAGCATCTAAAATTCTACCACTCAAGATTGCCTGAGCAATTAGAATATTAGGTAAAAAGATTAAGATGAGTATAATAAACAATTTCATGTTTTAGATTTAAAAAAGGGCTTTCGCCCTATAAAATCAAGTGTTTGGAATTGTTGGCCCTGTGGCGGGGTGACTTACCTTAATAGCTTATAGTGATTGATATATTAGGCACACCATATAAATTAGTCATGGGCGACCTTGGATAATCAACCACCCATTCAATTTCTTTATAATTCAGATACAAGTAAGGCTTTTCGGCATAAGCATTTCCAACTAAACGTGGAATGGTCTTAAAGTCATTGATAAAGCCCGTCTGTGGTAACAACTCGAATGATACAAAAACACCTTCTTCGGGATATTCAATGTTTTTTGCCCTTATCGAAAAAATATTATTTCGTTTTAGTTGGCTACTCGGCACAATATTATCCTCAAATAACAGGTCTTCACCTGGAAGCTGATTTTTGGGGTTTTTATAAAATAGTCCGATCCTTAACAAGTAATTGGTCTTCCTGGGATTTTCCAACTTGAATCCTATTTCATCAATATAGCCACTGATCTTTTTTTCATTAGGTATATAAATTCCTTTTTGAATATTATCCTCCAAATTGACTAAAAAATTTTCCCTGCTATTAAGGTGCCCTAATAAGATAGTACCGGTTGTTTTTCTTCTCGATCTTACAGAGACTGCATCCAGGCTTGTATATGCTTCTTTTAATTCTACTTGCAATTGATTGGTTATTTCAGTGATCCCAATCGTTACAGGCTGGTATCCAAGCGCCGAAACTTTGATAGAATCACCGGCAATTTTCTTTATATGGAACACACCAATCGAGTCGCTATTGTCGCCTATCCTGGAATGATAATAACCAATAGCCGCGAAGGCTATTGGTTTTTGTTTTGCATCTACAATTCTACCACTCAGCAATGTCTGAGCAATTAGAAAACCTGGAAAAGAAAAGAAAATCAGTGCAATAAATCTTATCATAAAATTTTAATATCTACAATAGTATCTTTCCATGACTCATAATCCAAGGATTATTTTGCAACAACTTGAACTATTTCAATTTTCTTAAAAATAGTTTTGCATAATGACCTGTTTCTGGCTTGCAAATAATGCTTTATTATTTTTTTCGTACCTTCGCATTCTCTTACGGGATATTGTTTGCCAGTGAAATGATTTTGTAATCCAAAAAACAAATGATCATGGCAACGCAAAGTGAAAAACTAAGGAATGCTTGTTTTAAAGCATTCGAAACCTTCAAAAAAATCAGTGACCCTGCAAACGATGAGATCCAATCCAAGCTTGAGTTTGTGGTAGGCAGCTACGATTTCGATCAAAACCCTGTGGGCTTGTATGAATTCGGCAAAAAGGCGCTGAAGATCCTGAAGAAGATCAAGGAAAAAGAAACAAAGAAAGTGACCAAGTTATTGCTGACAGATTTGGAGAAAGCTTTAGTAGTGAAGTAGGTTACTCTTTCGTCTCTCCCAGTTTAGGGCGCAGCCTTTTCGACTTACTGAAAATATTCTGTCCTTTATCAATTCCGCTGCGAATGGCTTTCTGTCGTTCCAATGGCATAGCTATGGTGTTTTTGCATTCAATACTGCAACAACCATCATATTGTTTTGCACAATCTTCGCATTGAATAAAGAGTAAATGGCAGCCATGATTTTTACAGTTGGTATGAGTGTCGCACGACTTACCGCATTGGTGGCATTTAGCGATCACATCTTCTGTAATGCGTTCACCCAGCCGTTCATCAAACACAAAATTCTTCCCGATGAATTTGCTTGGAGCTTCGTTCTCTTTTATTTCGCGGGCATAATTAATGATGCCCCCCTCGAGATGAAATACATTTTTAAATCCTTTATGCAGCATGTAGGCGCTGGCCTTTTCACAACGGATACCACCTGTGCAGTACATGATGATATTGTTGTCCTCTTTGCCCTTCATCATATCCGCAGCCATGGGCAACTGTTCACGAAAAGTATCTGAAGGGATCTCCACTGCATTTTCAAAATGTCCCACTTCATATTCATAATGATTGCGCATGTCTATCACCACTGTGCCGGGATCTTTCATCAGTTCATTCATCTTCAGCGCATTCACATATTTTCCTTTTTGAAACATATTGAAGGAAGGGTCCCTGATACCATCTGCCACAATTTTATCCCGCACTTTAATTCGTAATACCCAGAAACTCTTACCCTGCCCGACTGAATCGTTCAGGCGGGCCTGCCCGACTGGATCGTTCAGGCGGGCCTGCCCGACTGGATCGTTCAGGCGGGCCTGCCCGACTGGGTCGTTCAGGCGGGCACCATCATCCACTGCAATATTCAATCGCAAACCATTCAATGGTTCAATAGAATATAAAAATGTTTTGAATGATTCAAATTGAGAAGCAGGTACACTCACCTGTGCATTGATGCCTTCCTTTGCCACATAGATCCTTCCGTATACTTTGAGGGCATTCAAATGCAGGTATAACTGATCACGAAAAGCTTTGGGATCCTCTACAGAAAAGTAATGATAGAAACTAAGCGTTACGCGCTGCTCATTTTCTTCCATGAGGCGTTGCTTGAGTTCTAAGTTATTGATGCGGTTGTGTAATACTGCCATGATCGCTGCAAAAATACTAATTACCCCGCCCAGAAGCAAACAAAGGCAATGAAAACCTTACCCCGCTGATGGTAGAACCATTTGGCTGGAATCCCTGGATAAAGTCTAACCTCACAATTTTAAAGATATTTTCAAGCGAGATAAACGCTTCATAATAATGCGAGTTCTTATCAATATATAAAGCATTGCCACCGAAAACAAGGAACCAGTTGAGCCTTCTGAACCCGGGTATCTTGTTTGTGAGCAAACCATTCAAATGATATTCTGCATGTGCCGTGGTATAAACATTCGCGATATTACTGTATTGATAATAAGGCAACAATTGAAAACTGCTCAGGTATTGGCTGGCAAATACAGTTTGGTTACCGAGATAATGCTGGTAATCAACATTCGAAACATTTTTTGCATTTAAGAAACCACCCACTTCCAGGCGATAATTGAAACGGCCGCCTAATTTAAAGTTCAGGTCGTCCGACATACCCAAATGCCATTTGGTAAAATCAGCATTACTTCCAAAAGGCCCGTTCAACCCTTCTGTAACAGATAGATTGAATGTGGGGTATTTTGAACGGATGCCGATCTTCCTGTCGGGGAACTCAATATATTTTCCACCCGGCCTCCAGGTAATATTTTCAGTGATGGCGAATTCTTTATTGGAAATGATGCTGTTAGCCAGTGGTACCCTGTCCTGGTATTGTGCAGATATGGAAGCAGTAAATCCATCACCCAAACTCTTTGAATAACCCAGGCGAAGAAAATTGGCTTCATAAATTTTAAGGTAATCGCGTTTGTAATAAAAAGTGTTTTCAAGTCCGCTGATAGGGTCTGCATTATTTACCTGGAACACTTTTCGTCCGCCGGCAAAATTAAAACTGCTGTTATATTTTGTACCAAAATTATACCGTCCCGCAACAGAAGCATTCAGGTGCGTGTTACCAAAACCATAACGAAGAGTGGGTGTAATAGATAACGATTTTCTTCCCTCCCATCGTTTAAAATAAGTGCCTGAAAAATTGGTCACATAGCCTTCAATATTATTATAACTATCAAAACTGGTCAACAATGGGTTGATAGAAATATTGCTTTTATTTTTTTCTGAATTGAAATTTTGTCCAAACAAAAGGAGTTTGGGTATGGTTACTTTATTTCTGCGCCTGTCGAGCGAATCCATGTACCGCGGCGATTTCCTTACCTGTTCCAGGCTATCTTTTTTCACATAATCCCTGGCCTCAGCAGGAAGCAGTGGTATTGGGCGAATGCTGTCCCAATAAGCCAGTGTTCTTTTATTAGAGCTGTCCAAAAATTTGATGATCGTATTCCCAAAGAATTTCTTTTCATACACAGGCTCAATATTGTACTTATCATACACCTGCACAAAATTTCCAAAGAAATCAAAATTGAATATTTTACCTGCGGGATAAATGACCTGCTGTTTCATCACCCAAACATTTTTTAAAGGCACGTATAATTGCTCAATTGTAAGGGTATCGAGGAATTGCATTTGCTGTTCCTTCAATGCCGTGAGCTGCACACTTTGCAGGCGCCACTCATCTTCAACAATATTTATATAGCCTGTAAATAATGGTTCATATTTTCTTCTCGGTATCACTTTAATACGGCTTACTTCCCTTCCATTCTCAAAAAATGTTCCTTCAAAATGATATTTATAATAATTGAGTGCATTATTAGAGATGGGTGAAATAAAACCGCGCGGGTTAAGTCCCTGTCCTATTGAAATATTATTCTCATAAAAAGAAAAGATCTGCGGAACGCTGAAACCAAACCCACCGGTTTGCCCGCTTACTTTGGTGGATATCACTTCCACCTTTTTTTTATTCTTTCCGTCAACCGAGTAATTGGCCAATCCTTCAGAGAGAAAGATCATCTTGCGTTTGCTGGTATCGCCATCTTCAAAATCCACTGTTTCGCCCAAAAATCTTTTGGGATAATTGCGGAGTTGTAATTGCCCTTTCAGATACACTTCACACTGAAATTGTTTCAATTCATTCAAATGCTCTTCGCGTTTTTTTATTGCCTGGCGGATGATCTCATAAGCCGGGTCTTCGCCACCGCTTTTTACTGTTACATTTTGCAGGTTATATTGCTGTTCCTGTAATTGAAAATCAATTTGTGAATCTGTTTTGCCTACGGTAATCTTTTTTTCTTCGGTGGCGTAACCTACATGCTGGCAAACAAGGGTATGTTCGCCGGGTTCAATGGGCAAACTATATTGGCCCTTGCTGTTGGCGGTGGTGCCTCGTGCCGTTCCTTTAATTAAAACCGATGCAAAGGGAAGTGGTTTTCCTTTTCCGTCTTTGACAATACCGGTGATGGTAGCAGCCCAGATAAATTGGGGGATGATGAATAACAGGCAGGATAAAGTTCTTTTCATGGTTGGTAGAACGAATATAAGTCCATGCAGGTTACAATGAAAGGGGCTGATAATATTGTATGATTATTTTAACGTATGGGTGTTGGGCCGGGCTATAGCATTTTATGCATCACCTCTTACAGTTTGCCAGCCATACTTAATTATTTTTTTATTTATAAAAATTGTAATTACTTTGTACCTACAATACATAAATATGGACATTGCAATTATCCCCATCGGCAATTCAAAAGGAATTCGATTAAACAAGACATTATTAGAGAAATACAATATTACAGATATCGTGGAGCTTATACTTGAAAAAGAATATATCATTATAAAACCCAAGACTGCAGCAAGAGCCGGTTGGGAAAAATCATTCAGGAAAATGCATGAGAATGGAGATGATAAATTGCTCATGCCGGATGTATTTGATGACGAAAATTTTGAAGAATGGAGTTAAAACAATACCAGGTTGTTTTGGTTAACCTTGACCCTACTGTTGGAAGTGAAATGAAAAAGACACGCCCATGTGTTATTCTCTCACCAGACGAAATGAATAAATATTTACAGACAATTGTTATCGCGCCAATGACGAGTAGTTCGAAATCTTATCCTACAAGGGTCGAGGTGAGGCATAACAGAACAAAAGGTTGGGTTGTCTTAGACCAGATCAGGACAATTGACAGGCAAAGAATCATTAAAGTAGCTGGTATTCTGACTGACAAAGAGATAGGTAAAATAAAAGCAATTCTCAGAGAAACCTATGTTGATTAGAATAGCAGCTGGATAAATTGTCAAATAATGTTTCTTAATTTTAATCATACCTCAAATCCATCGCCATGTTCAAAATAGTGCGGGTCATCTACACAGCAAAACCTGAGTATGTATCCCACAACAAAGAAAACATTGAAAGAGTGATGAAGGACCTTCGCGCAGCGAATCATTCCGGCATTAAATACGCTACTTACATACAGGAAGATGGCAAAACATTTATGCACTTCACTCATTTTGAAAATGAAGAAGCGAGTAAATTACTGAACAGCCTGCCATCATTCAAACAATTCCAGGACGAATTAAAAGCCAATGGGATTGAAGTTCCACCCAAAGCAGATCATTTATCATTGGTAGATTCTTCGTATGATATCTTCAATAAATCTTAACTGTTGTACTGTTGACATTATTTTCACAAGATTGTTATTTCACCGCGGAGACAGGGAGGCGGGGAGGTTCGCAGAGTTAAAATTCAGTAAATCAATACTCTGGTTCAAATTATATACAGTTGATGCTTCTTTACACCAGCCCCTCGATATGAGTAAAGTGGCGTACATTGAAATACTCGACAATAATAACAAACCCGTGATACAGGCCAAGATTGCTTTGAAGAATGGGGATGGCAATGGTTCCTTACCTCTCCCTGTTTCTATCGGCTCAGGAAAATATAAACTGCGCGCTTATACCAACTGGATGAAGAATTTTGGTGCAGATCATTTCTTTGAAAAAATTATTACTATCGTCAATACACAAAAAGCAAACGAAACTATTTCTTCTCCTAAACCGGATCAGTATGATATCCAGTTCTTCCCAGAGGGAGGTAACCTCGTAAATGGTATCCAGAGCAAAGTGGCTTTTAAAGCTACAGATCAAACCGGTAAGGGAGTTGCGTTTACAGGCTCCTTGTTAGATGAACAGGATAATGTCATCATTAAATCTTTCCAGCCTCTCAAATTTGGTATGGGTAATTTTAGTTTTACTCCAACCAGCGGGCATCATTATAAAGCCATAATAGATATCGCAGGAAAAAACAAGATCACGAAAGAATTGCCTTCTGTATATGCTGAAGGATATGTAATGAAAGTAACTACAGGTCAAAGTATCATTACTGTTACCGTTCAGACAAACATTAGTACAGCTGCCGAATTATACCTTTTTGTCAATACTGGTCAGTCGGCTAAGTTCTCCTGGGCTGGCTTTATGCGAAATGGTATAGCGCATTTTTTGATAACAAAAGACAAACTCGGAGATGGTATTTCACATTTTACTGTTTTTAACAGCGAACGCCAACCGGTATGTGAACGTTTATATTTTAAAGTTCCACAGGAATACTTGCAGATGTATGCATCTACTGACAATCCAGGTTATGCTCCAAGAAAAAAAGTAACATTGAACATTCTCGCTGCAACGCAAGCCGGGAAAACAAGCGAAGCAGATATGTCGATGTCTGTTTACAGATTAGACTCATTACAATCACCAGATGAAAATAATATCAGCAGTTACTTGTGGCTGAATTCAGAACTAGCCGGTACTATTGAATCGCCACAATATTATTTTGATAGTACCAGTATCCCTGAAGCAGCAGATAATCTAATGCTCACGCAAGGATGGAGAAGGTTTCGCTGGGAAGATGTTCTTCAGAATAAAAAACCTTCCTTCACTTATGCTCCTGAATACAACGGGCATATCATTACCGGGAAAGTGATCGATACCCGCACAGGCTCCACCGCTGAAAATATAGAGAGTTATCTTTCAGTTCCGGGAGTACGGACACAATTCTCACCGTCGCGCAGTGATGCATCCGGACAGGTGAAATTTGAAATGAAAGAAATGTATGGCTCATCTGAGATCATTGTACAGACCAATTCGCGTGTCGACAGCTTGTATCGTGTAGACATTGCAAATCCGTTCTTTGAAAGCTATTCATCGCGCAAATTGCCATCGTTTCATTTTACTTCGGATAACGCCACAAATTTTCTTACACATAGCATTGGCTCACAGGTACAGAATATTTACCTGGGCGACATGTTACAGCAATTCGGCATTCCTGCTTTAGATACCAATCCTTTGCAGGTACCTCGCGAATCAAGGTACTTACTGGACAACTATGTTCGCTTTGTTACTTTGGAAGAAGTACTACGCGAATATGTTTTGTCTGTGAATGTCCGCAAGAGAGAAGATAAATTTCATGTGTTGCTGTACGACCTTGCCAACAAAGTGTATTTTGAAAATGATGGATTGGTATTGCTGGATGGCGTGCCTGTTTTTGACCAGGACAAATTCATGAAATTCGATCCGTTAAAGATCAGGAAGGTGGAAGTGGTGGATAACAAGTATTTCCTTGGTGGTAATTATTTTGATGGAATATTAAATTGCTCAACGTACAAAGGAAACCTCGCAGATTTTGAGCTTGACCCGCATGCAACCGTGATAGACTATGATGGGTTACAATTGCAAAGAGAATTTTATTCACCTCAATACGCCACAGAACAACAGTTAAACAGCCATCTCCCCGATTTCAGGAATGTGTTGTACTGGTCTCCGAATATACATACCAATACTTTGGGTAAGCAAACTACCAGTTTCTATACTTCCGATGTAAAGGGTAAATATGCAGTTGTATTGCAAGGGATTGCTGCCGATGGAAAAAGCGGGAGTAATGTGGTTACATTTAATGTGAAGTAAAAATTCACCGCAGAGTCGCAGAGACGGGGAGGTCCGCAGAGATAATTAACCATACTAAAGGCACTCTGCGAAACTCCCCGCCTCCCTGTCTCCCCGGTAAAAAAAATTAATGCTTTCGTAGATAACTCCCCGTCAGCGCCCCAAAACCCGCTACGAGTCCGCCTACAAAAGCTGTGACCAGTATCAGGAGGACGTATGATCCACCCAGAGGGAGAATATGCGCCACTTTTTGAGAAAGAATATGTTCATTTGGATAATCCAAAAGCAAAGCCAGTATTCCCCATAATAAAAACAAAGAAAGAAACCCCGATACAAATGCTTTCCATGGCTTTTGGTGAATAGCTAAGGCTACTATCAACGCACAGAATACAAAACTCCACCAGGGCAGTGTAGTGTACAATCCGGCGGCATAACTTAATAATGCGGTGAGTATGATGGTTGTGATAAATTTCATGATAAAAGATTTATGCTTTTACAAAACTAATATGCCATTTCACCCTGTTGTTATGAGTGGCTTCTTCTTTTTTCAGGAATAGCAATGAATAATATTTTCCCTGCACCCATGTGTCAAGAAACGTGTCATAATATTTGCTGCCGGGGTTTCCGCTTTGTCCGCCGGGGTACACAGCATACGCTTCCACGTTATCTGTCATGTGTACCACCATACGCCAGCTTGGGCCATGATCGCCGGTAGTAGCATTGATGATATGAGTTCCGCCACCAACGGGCAAATGCAACCTGCTCAGTGCTGCCTGTTTCGTTAAATGCATCACGTGCGTGTCTTTGAATGCAGACCAGTTCAGCTTGCCATCTTTTTCGATCTTCGTTAAACTATCTACTGCTTTTTTAAATGCTGCTGAAACAATATCCGCCACATTCTCCACTTTATCTTTCGTAGTAATATCATCTGCAAATTTGTAAGTGCTGTCTTTGATGATGCTTTCTATCAGAACCGATTGATCAGGCCATGGCATGGGCAAAGTGGTTTGAGCAAACTCATCATCCCACATACCATGCTCAATATCATCCCACCATACTTTAAAAACAGTGGGCGCTTTTTCAGCCGTATCGTTTCTGAGGTTCCAGTTCTTAAATATGTCGAGGTATTTTTTAGAATTTTCATCCAATCCATTTTGCCTGAGATATTTCAATAACACCGGCCTGCATATTTCGGCAAACACATTATAGTTATCTGTTTGCAAAGCCTCCATATCCTGCGGTGTGATATCTTTCATGGCCGCAAGCCTGCGGTTAATGATATAACCACGGTAAGGTGGAAAGGCAGTAGATTTTCCCAGATAATAAGGATAGGATTCATCAACAGGCTTCTGGTTGGCACTGCTTACAAAGCCACGTGCAGGATTCAGCATTTGCGGATTTTCTTCAACAGGAATAAAACCCTGCCACATATAAGACGAATCCGTTCCGGGCATGGCAAAATCGCCCTGCGATTTCCACTTTGCAACAAATGCGCCCTGCTGTTTAATGGCAATGTCACCATTGTGGCAAGCAAACACAAAGTTTTGTCCGGGGCAATGGAAAGTAGATATGGCCATGCTGTAATCGGCATAATTCTTTGCACGGTTCAGGTAATAAAATGTTCGCAGTTCATTGCTTGAATCATGTGCACTCCAGCGAAGGGCGTATGCTTTTGTTGTTTTATCAGATGACTTATAATTTTTATCATACATCACGGGGCCAAATACTGTCATTGCAATATTTTCAACATCATCGGGTTTGCCTTTTACTTTGATGGTCTCTTTTCTCCATTCTGATTTTACCCATTGTTTGTTGAACCAATATTCCTGCATGGTAGAATCCCTGAACTGTATCTCATAAAAATCTTTTACATCACGCCCTGCATTGGTCTCACCCCAGGCACAACTATCATTAAAACCAATGATCACTGCCGGTGAACCCGGGAATGTAGCGCCATAAGTGTTGTGCGTAGGTGTGGTGATCTGCATTTCGTACCACAAAGAAGGAAGATTCAGTCCCAAATGCGGATCATTACAAAGAATGGGCTTACCGCTTTTTGTTTTGCTGCCTGCTACTGCCCAGTTATTACTGCCATTATTTTTATTGGGGATGATGGGAACTTTCTTTGTAAAAGTATCTTTTCTTCCGAAGTAAGCAGAATCAATATTGGATGGCATTTTTACCTTGATACCCGGTTTTGCAAAAGCAGTCCCGCGGGGGATAATAGGATCCAGTGTATCCTGCTTATCAGGAAACAATTTCATATAATCGGCATAACCAAAAACATTTTTTGCATTGGTATATAAGAGGTCGTTGGATTGCCCGCTAAGATCATAACTCATGAATTTAAGAAAAAGGGCCGTCTTTAAATTCGTCCACGGCTCCGGCTTATAATCCATCATCTTATATTCAAACGGTATTTCATTCGGCTTGAGTGAAGAAATGTATGCATTCACTCCCGCTGTATATGAATCACAAACTTCTTTCATAACAGGGTCAGCTTCCGTGATGGCCAATGAATGTTCTGCAGCATATACCATTCCCAAGCGCCTGAAAAACTGGTCGGTGCTCAAACGTTCCTCTCCCACTATCTCGCTTAATCTTCCTGCAGCCACATACGTTTGAAATTCCATCTGCCATAAACGGAATTTCGCATGCAGGTAACCTTGTACATAATAGGCATCCGCATCATTTTCTGCATATACATGAGGAACAAGACGATCATCTATATAAACATCCGTAGTTGACTTAATGCCGGGTAGTTTAGTATTCTTATCGAAGGAAGTATTAGTGGGTTCGGCGTTCTGCCAGAATCCATATTGCGGCGAAAGAAAATAACCCAGCCTGGGGGTTTTGCTTCCCGCAACAGGCAATTGGGTATTCAGGGCTATGACCAGCCCTGTTGTTACTGCAGCAGAAACAATAAAGGGAACAATACGCATACCGTTAGTTTAGAGAATTGAAAATAATGAATTTTTTATTATACCCGCTGAAGAATTACTATGCATCAAAGGTTGCCACAGAAACACAGAGACACAGAGGGTTGAGCCATTCTTCTGTGTTTCTGTGCCTCTGTGGCTAAAATGTCTTGAACAAGATTATCGGATTACTGGATGGGCAGGATTAGCTTACGTTTACCCATCAGATCTATCTTAAACAAATAATCGTGTTCAGACCGACGAAATGTATACTGTATTACCTTAATTATAAATGCCCTTGCTTAATAAATACTATAATTGGTATTGAAACAATCAATACAACTATATAAATAATCAAAAAAAAATTCCCCCGTTTAATATCGAGTGGCGAATAATACATTTTCTTTAAATCTGATTTTTTTACAACAAAAGAAAGTATTAAAAAAATTGGAATGCTGCATAAGGCAATTATTGCAAAATTTTGGCCTCTAGAATTATCGCTCTTCATAGGTAATAAATTTATTAAATCAAAAAGCACTACAATTTGAAAAAAATGAAGGCACACCAACATAAAAAGGGCAATTAATGTACTAACATATGGAATATCCTTAGTAGAACCAGAAGAGTAGTACTTGTAAAGTAAGTAGCTAGCAAATTTTATTGTTTTCATTATTAATTATTTATCCATCCTCGGTTTCATATCACAAACCGAATAAAGGTTATTTCAGCATCTCTGTTAATATTCCTACTTCATCATTTGTATTAAACGCATGCAGCACAATCCTCAACCTTTCCTTTCCTTTTGGAACAGTAGGATATAAAATAGGCCGCACATCCAGGTTATTCTCCTGTAATTTTTCTGCCAGCGTTTTTACATTTTCATTTCCTGGAATGATCACCACCTGTATCGCCGTTTGAGAAGATAATTTTTCATAAGAGATATTGGCTGATTGAAATTGCTGTATTAATCCCTGCAATTGCTTTCTCTCCGCCTGCATGGTTGGAAATAATTTGTAAGCTTCACTGATCATCGCAACCGCATGTGGGGGCAGTGAAGTAGAATACACAAAGCTTCTTGAAAAATTAATCAGATAATCGCGTAAAGTAGCGCTACCCAATATTACAGCACCATGGCAGCCACAGGCTTTTCCAAAACTATGCATCCTTGCAAATACTTTATTCTGCAAACCAAGATGCTGTACCAGGCCTTCTCCCCTTTCACCTATCACTCCAGTAGCATGCGCTTCATCAACCACCAGATGAGCACTGTATTTTTCACAAAGAGCAACCAGTTCGTTCAGCGGACAAAGATCACCATCCATGCTAAACACGGTTTCTGTTACTACAATTATATTTCCTTTACTATCTCTTGTATGTTGTAATCTTTTTGCAAGTGCCTCCATATCATTATGCGCAAAAGAGAACGATTCGGCAAAAGATAAACGGATTCCATCACGGATAGATGCATGGCATAAAGCATCGTATAAAATAGTATCGCCTCTTTGTGCAATGGCTGCGATCGATCCAATATTAGCATCATAACCGGAATTGAAGATGAGCGCAGTATCTGATTGATGGAAAGAAGCGATTTGTTTTTCAGTTTGTTCTATCAATTGATAATTACCTGCGAGTAAACGAGAGCCTGTAGAACCGGTTGCCCCCGCCCCGCTACGCAGGTCGGGCAGGAGTTGCCCCTGCCCGACTATGTCATTCAGGCGGGGGTTACTTTCCGTTAATTTATTGTCATGTACGATACCGAGATAGTCATTTGAGCAGAAGTCGATTTTACCTTCGGGTAGTTTTAGTTGACGAAAAGAGCCCTCTTTTTTTCGTTCATCCAGCTTTTTATATAAGAAATCGTCAGCGTACATTCATCAAATCTAAAAGTTTGTACTCATATTTGCTGTCCAATTACCGGTAACTGGTAACCGGCAACTGGTAACAAGAATGGAATTATCCAATCATACTAAGAACATCCTCGGCCTGCAACTTCCCACCGACCCACGCTGGGTAGATCTTGCCGGCATTAGCCTCGAAGCCATCCTCACTGATCATGCCTATTGCGAACAGAAAGCAGCCACTACCTGCATTTCATTGATACAACGTTACCCTGATAAAGAGATGCTGGTGCGCGAGCTCTCACCCCTTGTTACAGAAGAATGGGGGCATTTCCGGCTGGTATTAAATGAACTGGAGAAACGAAAACTCAAACTTGGCAAACAAAGAAAAGATGAATATGTGAACCAGTTAATTGCATTCCAGCACAAAGACGGAAGCCCGGAAGACCGTTTCTTAGATAAAATGTTGACCATGGCATTGATAGAAGCCCGTAGCTGCGAACGTTTTAAAAGGCTGAGTGAAGGATTGAATGACGAATACCTCCGCAATTTTTACCGCCGTTTTATGGAAAGTGAAGCAGGGCATTATACTCTTTTTATTGAACTGGCGGAAACCTATGTTGATAAAGAAAGAGTACGCAAGCGCTGGGCAGAGTGGTTAGAGTTTGAAGCAACAGTGATGGATAGTTCGGAGGTGAGGGGGGATAGGATACATTGATTATATCTTCCTCCTTCTTTTACGTAAATGAAAAGAATTACCGCAGAGTCGCAGAGACAGGGAGAAACGCAGAGAGAGCTACTGTTGCCTTAAAGGTTTACTGAATTTAGCTCTGCGAATCTCCCCGCCTCCCTGTCTCTGCGGTGAAATAACACTTTTATAAACATACTAGTAATATTTTTTTCAGCAACCCTTCAATGCTCCTTCAAAATATTTTTTTTCTTCTTTCATATCTAAAAATGCATTAACCTTTTCAAGAGCCATCGTCTTTTCAAGATAACCTGCCAGGAATTTTTTATGCTGTGAGGATTGGGAATTAAACGGCTTATGGCTTACTGCCAGGTTGATCTCGGCAATATGTTTCATCAATTCTCTTGTCTCTTCATTCATACATGCCGCTGTAAATTTCTCCCACACATATTCTGTTGCAGCATAATTGGGATGCACCAGGTCTTCTGCATAAAAACGGTAATCACGCAGATCATCAATCACTAATTCGTATGCAGGAAAATAATACGCCCGCTCATATTTTTCAATAAGCTGGTGTACCGCCTGTATCAATACCGCTTTGCTGCGGTTGTTTTCTATTACCCCTTCGCGTAGGTGGCGTACCGGGCTAATTGTGAATATGATTGAAATCTTGGGATTGAATCCCGCCCGGCCATGCCGTTCGGACGGGGATTGAAGATTTTGCACCATTGCATCCAAAACACTGAATGTTTCTTCAGCACTTAGTAATTTCTTTTCAAACCAATCTGAGGGTGCTTTGTGGTTATTGGCTGCAACCGAACCCGGTTGTACATTGGCAGCTTTAGATGTGAGTGTATAAGTCCATGAGGAACCGAGTGTGATCATCAGGTAATCGGCCTCTTTTAAATATTGATGTGTTTCAGCAATAGAATCATTTATTTTTTTGAGTGATTCTTCAACACTCATTCCCGAAAAACGGCTATGGTGTTTCCAGCTATGCCAGGATTCGTTAAGACAGAACAGATCGTTATTGCTATAAGTTTTATTATTTATGCAATCACCCACTGCTTCTGCTACACTCACGGGGTTGAATAATATTCCGTGCGAATTTTCCAGTACATTGAATTTATGCTTGCGCAGTTTTGCGCCAATGTTTTCTGTAAAGCAGGAACCGATCAACAGCATTTTATGCTTGTGGTTGATAGGCTGATGCAATTTTTTAATATCAAATTCGAAATGAAATTTCATTATACAAATTTTTTCTATTTATCAGAGTCATCCCATCCGCTATGCAGCGGACCGGGAGAGACTCTGAAGAACAACTTTCATCACACAAATATTTCTGATACAATCAATAAACTTTCTCTTAATGCTTCTTTATTCAATCCGTGCAATAAATTTTTGTCTTCCAGCCAGGCAATCATCCATTCGGAGTCTATATTGCCTACCAGTTCATCCTGTGCCATCGGGCAACCGCCAATCCCTTTCAGGGCTCCATCAAACCTGGCACAACCCGCATCCAGCGCTGCTTTCAGTTTTTCCTTCCGGTTGAAGGGGGTAGAATGTAAGTGAACACCAATCGTTGTGGAAGGGTATTTGGGAATTAATGTATTCAATGTAAAACTGATCTGTGCAGGTGTAGCTATTCCCACTGTATCAGCCAGTGAAATAATATGTATCTCCCGCTTTACCATTTCATCAGCCCAATGCAATAATATTCCTTCATTATAAATATCGCCATAAGGATTCCCAAAGCCCATGCTCAGGTAAATGACCAGTTGTTTATTATTTTTCAAACACAATTCCTGTATCTCTTCTACCCTCACCAGGCTTTCTTCCATCGTGCTATTGGTATTGCGTAACTGGAAATTCTGTGAAATAGAAAAAGGGAAGCCCAGGTATCCTATCGTATCATATAATACTGCTTCTTCTGCACCGCGCAGGTTCGCTATAATAGCCAGCAATTTTGTTTTTGAATCTGCCATATCAATTTTGGAAATCACCTCCGCTGTATCTGCCATCTGAGGAATGGCTTTATGCGATACAAAGCTTCCAAAGTCAAGCGTATCAAATCCTACCTTTAATAATGAATTGATATACCTGATCTTTTGTTCGGTTGGAATGAAATGTTTCCACCCCTGCATGGCATCACGCGGACATTCTATTAATTGTATCTGGCTTTGCATAGTGTTAATCAATTCAAAATTATCATTCCCCGTAGAATTAATTAAAATTGTTTGTTATAACTTTCCTTCCATCACCAATACTCGCTTTATGAAAAGCATTTTTAGTATTGTACTTCTTTTCTCCTTTTCCTTTACCCAGGCGCAAAAGCATCTTTTTTTGCGGGTCTATGATCTTTCAGGCAGCAAGATTGCCAAAGGAGAATTCATCTCAGCCTCTGATTCCTCACTGACCCTAAAGAACGGCAAAAACATTACAATCCCATACAATAATATTGGCAATATCAAGACCGGGCGAACTATCGGCCATTATGTTTGGAAGTCTGCATTCCCACTGGCAGTCACAAATGCCATTACTACTTCTATTGTCACCAATAATTATCCCACTTCCCAGACCAGGAATTATTGGGGCGGTGAATCTGCATTGATTGGTGGCGTATCTGGGGCAGCTGTAGGATTTATCATCTGTTGGATCGATGGAAAATTAAAAGGCGTAACGCCGTTAGAAATAAATGGTGATATGGCTCAATGGCAAAAAACAAGGGCGGCTTTGAACAAACTTGTACAAGCTAAACCATAGCTTCATTGAATTATACCCCCCGCTGTTTCATCGCTTCGTAAAAAACAATGCCGGTAGCAACAGACACATTAAATGAATCGAATTTCTCCGCCATGGGAATAGAGAAAAAATAATCTGCTGCTTTGGCAACATAAGCCTGCACACCTTTCTCTTCACTCCCCATTACTATGCAACAGGGCTCTTTGAAATCGAGTTCAAATACTTTTTTCTCTGCACGCATTTCAGTAGTAAATATTTTGATGCCATTCAAATGCAAAGTGTCTATCGCTTTTAATAAACTGTTCACACGGCAGATATGAAGATGCTCTAATGCACCCGCACTGCTTTTCATGGCCTCTTCATTTAATGCACCAATGCCTTTATCGGGAATGATGATGGCCTGTGCACCACAACATAAAGCGCTTCGTGCAATGCCGCCAATATTACGTACGTCAGTGATACCATCCAGCATCAGGAACAAAGGCAGCTCGCCTTTTGATACTACAAAATCTATCACCTGCTGCAGGTCCATATAATTTACCAGCGCAGCAAACGCAATAACACCCTGGTGATTGGCTTTGGTGAGATAATTTAATTTTTCTCCCGGCACTACTTGTATAGGAACATTTAGCTCACGCGATAATTTTCGGATAACCTCTAATGCATCGCCACTGGTATTTTTTTGCAGGAGTATCTTATCAATGGCACGCCCAGATTGAAGCGCTTCTACCAGTGGCTGTCGCCCGATGATCATGGAACTTTGTTTAGGAGGCATACTCAAAATTACAGTTTCAGTTTTCCCTGCAGCAATAAGAGCTGAACTTTCTGCAAGGCAATGATAGTTACAGCATCTGTGATCTCACCGCTTTCTATCATCTCAATGGCTTCTTTTAATGGTATTTTTTTCAGGCACAGTTCTTCTGTTTCTTCAGGTGCAGCTTCATGCTGGGTTAATTCAGTTGCAAGATAGAACACGCTATTCTCATCGGTTATAGAATTGGAAAGATGCGCTGTTCCCAATATCAGCCACCTGGCAGCTTTCAACCCTGTCTCTTCAAGTAGTTCTCTTTTTGCAGCTACCAATGGGTTTTCATTTACCGGGCAACCGCCTTCGGGTATCTCCCAGCTATATTCGTTGAGAGTAAAACGATATTGTCCAACCAGCCAAACATTCATCTCATCATCCAACGCAACAACACCTGTACCCTGGTTCTTAAAATGCACTTTGCCATAAATGCTTTCACCACCGCCCGGGTTGATCACATTATAATGTGTAACAGATATCCAATCGTTATCATACACGATCTCTTCATCAATTACTTTCCAGGGATTCTTATGTGGATCGGTTTCATTCATATCGCTCAAAAATAAATAATCCCCCGTTGGGTGCGGGGGATTATTTTTTATTTGATACCAAAAGCTTTTTTCACTTTCGGTACATAGTCTAATTTTTCCCAGGTAAACAATTCCACTTTTACTTTCTTTACTTTACCACCGGGTGATTTGAATTCTTTTATCACTGTTTCATTCTTGCGGCCCATGTGCCCATAAGCTGCTGTTTCGCTGTAGATGGGGTTACGCAGTTTTAAACGCTGTTCAATAAAGTAAGGGCGCATATCAAACACACTTTCTACTATCTTATCAATTTCACTGTCGCTCATTTTTACTTTAGCCGTTCCAAAAGTTTTTACATTGATGGAAGTAGGCTGCGCCACTCCAATGGCATAAGATACCTGCACCAGTACTTCGCTCGCAACACCTGCTGCCACAAGGTTCTTGGCAATATGGCGGGTAGCGTATGCTGCGCTCCTATCTACCTTGCTTGGGTCCTTTCCACTGAAAGCGCCACCACCATGAGCACCTTTACCGCCATAAGTATCTACGATGA
This sequence comes from uncultured Chitinophagaceae bacterium, assembly GCA_903884185.1. Lineage (GTDB taxonomy): Bacteria > Bacteroidota > Bacteroidia > Chitinophagales > Chitinophagaceae > CAISDV01. The sequence goes on from CAISDV010000171.1 coordinate 45,718, forward strand.
TCTTACGGCCTGTTAAACCTGTATCACCATGCGGGCCACCGATCACAAATTTGCCCGTTGGGTTAATATGGTATTTGATCTTGTCGTTAAAAAGTTTGGCATATTTTTTATACTTTGCTTTTACACGCGGGATCAGTATTTCAATGATATCTTTTTTGATCTTTTCCTGCATCTTCTGTTCCGTATCAAAATCATCGTGCTGTGTAGAAACAACGATCGCGTCTATGCGAACAGGTTTGTTATTATCATCATATTCCAAAGTCACCTGGCTCTTTGCATCCGGGCGCAGGTATTTGATCTGCTTGTTCTCTCTTCTCAAAACAGCTAACTCTATCAATATTTTATGAGCGAGGTCGAGCGCCAATGGCATATAGTCATCTGTTTCATTGGTAGCATAGCCAAACATCATACCCTGGTCGCCGGCGCCCTGTTCTTCTTTCTTCTTGCGGTCAACTCCCTGGTTTATATCAGATGATTGTTCGTGAATAGCCGATAAGATACCGCAGCTATTTGCTTCAAACATGTATTCACTTTTTGTATAGCCGATCTTGCGGATCACTTCCCTGGCAATTTCCTGTACATCCAGGTATGCTTTGCTCTTTACTTCACCTGCCAGTATCACCTGGCCTGTTGTTACCAATGTTTCGCAAGCCACTTTTGACTGTGCATCAAATGCAAGAAAGTTATCGATCAATGCATCAGATATCTGGTCAGCCACTTTATCCGGATGACCTTCGGAAACGCTTTCAGATGTAAATAGGTAAGACATAAATAGTATAATTAATTAACGGGTGCAAATATAGGTTGCACAGGATAAATAAATCGTTTGAAAAGTAGAAATAAAGATTTATGTGGATAGCTTATGAAGACAATGACTGGTAAAGCTCCAGGTATTCACTCAAATCGGTATCCCATCCTTTAAATGGAACCACTTTTTTGCCTTTAACCTTCGAGAATTCATCGGCCAGTTTCTTTTCTACCTTTTCAGCGCCGAATGTAATGGCATCTGCATAAGTAGCCCCGCCACGGAACATGGCGGTATTGTTATTTTCCTTGAATGCTTCCAGGTCTTTTTCCTTGATATTGGCATTGATCAGCGCTTTCTTGATAAAATCGGCGCCCATCTTTTCCTTAAAGGTATTCTGGCCAATGGTATATACCACTTTACTGTTGCTGAAAACGGCTTCTTTCTTGTATGCCGTTTTAATATAAGCGGGAACCAGGGCAGTCATCCAGCCGCTGCAATGGATAATATCGGGAGGCCATCCAAATTTTTTGACCGTTTCCAATGCACCCTTGCAAAAGAAGATCGTGCGCAGAGCATTGTCATCAAACCATTTTTCCTGTTCGTCGTGGAATATCTGCTTGCGTTTAAAGAAATCTTCGTTCTCTAGAAAATACACCTGCAGCCTTGCATTGGGCAGGGAAGCCACTTTGATCTGTAAAGGATAATCGTCATTATCTACTGATACATTGATACCCGATAAACGCACCACTTCATGCAGGCGGTGGCGGCGTTCATTGATCACACCAAAACGTGGCATGATACAGCGTACTTCCAGTCCACTGTCATTGCTCTTGATAGCCAGTTTATTCACCATCTCGGCAAATTCCGTGAGCTCCAAATAAGGCGACATTTCTGTAGCTATGAATAAAATTCTCTTCTTCGACATCGGTTCGGACAGTTTAGGGGGACATTAAAATTCAGTGGGCAAAGGTAAAGAAATTAGGGGGAAAGGCAATGTTGATAATAAAGAGGGGCGTTTTTAAGAAGTTGCTGGTTACCGGTTACTGGTTGCCAGTTAAGGCGTAGGCATGTCAAACATTCAAAAAAGAAGGGCGTAAGGTGAAAACCCTACGCCCTGTGACGCCCTTCTGAGGCGGGTAAAGAGCTAAATTATTTTATAGAAACAGGGATATCCCAGTTTTCCCAACTGAGTGTAAGCCCTTTTTTGTCGAATGTGTACACCAGGCTTTCATTCATCTTGGCAGATTTCTTAGGCTTTACGTTTACACGCAATACATCATTAGCCGGATCTTCTGTGGTAGAACCATCGCGGTTAATGCCCCATTGGCCTGTTTTAGAATTAATGATAACGGTACATTCAGTTTCATTTACAAGCAGGTACAAAGTGTATTTGCCGGCAGGTAGTTTCTTGCCTTCGATTGTAATATCCTTGTCGGTCTCAAATTTTGTCGCCTCGTTTGCACCGGCTCTCCAAACTTTGCCAAAAGGAACAAGGTCTCCCCATATTTTTCTTCCTTTCACAAACGGGCTGTTGTAGTTAACAGTAATGTTGGCACTACCAATTGTTCCGGTAGCAGTAGCTTTTGGGCTTGCCTGCGACCAGCCAAAAGAAGCCATACAGGCCATGATAGAGCCCATGAGTAAGCCTTTCATCCATGTTGTTTTTTTCATAGTGCTGAAATTTTTAGGTTACAATAGTTTTAGTTGAAGCGAAAGTTACAAATTCTGTGATAAGATGATATGAAATTTATATGGGTGGTTGGGGGGATGCGGGATATGGGATGCGGGATACGAGATTGTCTCGTCCTGAAAAAGAATTTTCACTTTTTGATCAGTTCAAAATCTTTACTGCGAATAGCCGGAGGGGCTCTGAGGAAACAGGGCACGATCACTGGATTGTAAGATAGACACGATTTGTGAGTATAAATAATCCTGCCGATCTTGTAACCTCAATCTCAGGGACCCTTTTATCTGCTTAGCAACATCCATTCTTCAATACTCACGCACAAGTGTTTCATAAGAAATGTGCAGATATTCATGCAATTTCCGTATCATACCCAAATTCAGTTTTCGGTGCCGGTTAAAAAGATCAGTCACCCGGCTTTTATATCCAAGGATTTCGGCTAGGTCATTGTTGGTGAGTCCTTGCTGTTCCATCCGGTACCTGATTGCATCTAACGGATCAGGGGTTTCTAATTTGAAATGCTTGTCATCGTAATCTTTGATTAGTAGTGACAAAACATCAGCTTCATCACTTTCATTTGTGCCTGCTTCAGCCTGGAATATCTTTTCAAACCTTGCAAGGGCCGCCTGGTAATCCTTTTTTGTCCTGATCATTTTCAGTTGCATACAATGAATTTAAAACATTTCAATAGTTGTGGCATTTACTTTATCATAAGCTGCATGGGTGCCAATAAATTTCATAAATACCCAACCTTTCAAGTAATTAATCTCAGCAATCAATCTATAATCATTCTCATTGATCCTGAATATTACCCGGTTATTCTTTATTGTCCGGGCAGTATTAAAATCGCGGGTAATCTCCCCAGGTTTCTTCCAATTTTTAGCCCGCACATCGTGGTACCATTTTTCAAGTGTCATTTTGCAGTCCGGGTGCTTTTCATAAAATCGAATCAACGAACTCCGGTTATATATATTCATACTGCTAAAATTAGCCTTCCACACAAAGGTACGAAAAAAGTAACCAAATTGGTTACTTTTTTCAATTTCAGCCCTATCCCTACCTGCTGCGCCGAACGAGACTCTGGTCGAACGGAAATTACATTTATAACCCGCAACCAGTAATCTGTAACTGGAAACTGGTAGCCCGCAACTATTTAAATTCCTCCTAAAAGGCGTAGTTTTCATCCCGGCTGGTGTAAATTCGCCAACGAATTCCTGCTGCATGGATAAAAGGCTTGTTTCTTTTTTTAAATATGCTTTCTTTTTGGGGCTGGGCGTCTTCCTGGTATGGTGGAGCCTGCAACAGATACCCGATTCTGAGTGGAGTAAATTCAAGGAAGCATTGGCCAACGCACACTACATGCTGATCATACCGGTATTCCTTATCCTGGCATCCAGCCATTTGATCCGTGCCCTCCGCTGGCGGATTTTGATAGAACCCATGGGCTACAAACCCGCCCTCCCCAATACTTTTTTTGCAGTTATGATAGGCTACCTGGCTAACCTTGCCGTGCCGCGCCTGGGTGAAGTATTAAAATGTACCATCCTTGCCAAATATGAAAAGATCCCCGCACAAAAAATAGTGGGCACCATTGTTACAGAAAGGGCTTTTGATGTGGTATGCCTTGGCGTTGTTTTTCTTTTGGCATTAATATTCCAGTTTGATGTGGTGACGCATAGCTACCAGCAGGTAAAAAAATTCCCGGGAGCACAGGTGCATCATGCCATGCCTTTGTATCAAATAATTATATTGGCCGTTATTGGTGCAGCTATACTTTCTTTTATTGCCTGGGTGATCATCAGTAAAAAATGGAAAATATTTATTGCGAAAATGAAACGCATCATCCTGGGTGTATGGGAAGGGTTGATCAGCGCAGGAAGATTAAAACAGAAATATACTTTTATACTTTATTCTATTCTTATCTGGGCGCTTTATCTCGGAGGCACCTGGATAGGGCTGTATGCTACAGATGGCACCGCGGGCTTTGGTGTGAAGGAAGCCATCTCCTGCCTGGCTTTTGCAAGTATTGGTATGATCCTTACACCCGGTGGCATTGGCGCTTATGCTTATCTTCTTGCCAAAGTGCTGGAACAAAGTGGTATTGATTATACCATTGGTTATGCCAATGGCACCCTGCAATGGTTTGCACAATTTCTTTTGGTAGTTGTGGTTGGTTTTGTCTGTATGGGATTATTGCCCTGGTACAATAAAAGAAAAGAAAAAGAATATGAAACAAGCTGATGCCATACAAAAAAAAATACTGGCACTTCCCGCACTACTGAGCCAGGTGCGTGGATGGAGAGTAACATCAAAGACCATCGCTTTTACCAATGGCTGTTTTGACATCCTGCACGAAGGGCATATCTATTCTTTATCTCAAGCAGCTAAAGAAGCGGATTTTTTAATTGTGGGAGTGAACAGCGATGCAAGCACAAAAAAATTAAAAGGCGAAGGCCGCCCTGTGAATAATGAACATAGCCGCGCATTATTATTAGCCTCTCTTGCCATAGTTGATGCGGTAGTAATATTTGAAGAAGATACACCACTGGAACTGATCAATGCCATACAACCTGATGTTTTGGTAAAAGGTGGCGACTATACCATTGAACAGATCGTTGGCGCTAAAGAAACCATTGCCCGTGGCGGCAAAGTAGCAATCAATCCGATTGTGGAGGGGTTTTCTTCTACGGGAATTCTCGAGAAGATCAGGCTATTAGGGTAAATTTTTTTAACCACAAGGAGCGCAAAGAAGGCACAAGGACCACAAAAAATCTTTCCCTAACCTGTAAGTCTGAACAATCAGGTTAATCAGGCCAATCATATAAAATCATAGTCAAGACTTAACATTCCACACAACCTCCCTTCCTTATATTTGAAGGCAACGATCTTAGTCTATGCCAAAAAAACAATTCATCCAGAGAGATATCAGCTGGCTTAGTTTTAATGCAAGGGTTTTGCAGGAAGCAAATGATCCCAGTGTTCCGCTGAAAGAGCGTATCCGTTTTCTTGGCATCTTCTCCAATAATTCAGATGAGTTCTTCCGTGTGCGCGTAGCTACATTAAAACGCATGGAAGAGTTTTCTGAAAAGAACAAGAAGTTGAATATGCACCTGGAAGAAGACCCGCAGAAGATACTGGAACAGATACAGACCATCGTACTACAGCAACAGAATGAGTTCAACAGGATATGGGCTGGCATTCTCAGAGAATTAAAAAAAGAAAAGATATTCCTGGTAGATGAGAAACATCTTACTAAAGAGCAGCAAAAATTTGTAACTGTTTATTTTGATGAACAGGTACGTTCTAATGTGATCCCCCTGATGATCGAAAGCCTTCCTCAATTACCTTACCTGCGCGATAAAAGTATTTACCTGGGTGTGGTAATGCGAAGGCAATCTTCGGCCTACCAACAGAAATATGCATTAATAGAAGTGCCGTCAAAAGCAATAGGGCGTTTTGTTTTATTGCCTTCAAAGCCAGGTGAGCAACATATTATTTTACTGGAAGACGTGATCCGTTTTAACCTGCCTAATATCTTTTCTTATTTTGATTATGATTATTTTGATGCTTATGTTTTTAAAGTGACGAAAGATGCAGAGATAGATATCGACAATGATCTCTCCACCACGTTTGTTGAAAAGATGGAGAAGGGTTTGAAGAACCGCCGCAAAGGGAAACCCGTTCGTTTTGTATATGACAAGGAAATGGATTCGGGCCTGCTGGAGTACCTCATCCGCCGGCTGAGTCTTTCCAGGAAAAGCAACCTGATACCGGGCGGGCGCATTCATAATTTCCGCCACTTCATGGATTTCCCGGATGTGTTTGCCACCAAAAAACCAAGGCGTGCCGCTTTTACACATCCGTCTTTACAAAAGTCGGCACGCGTAACAGATGTGATCCTGAAACAGGACCTGATGCTGCATTTTCCATATCATTCATTTAACGCGCTGATTGATCTTTTACGTGAAGCAGCCATGGACCCCGATGTGATATCGATCAAAATAACTGCATATCGCCTTGCACCGGATTCTACTATTGTGAATGCATTGATCAATGCCGCACGTAATAATAAAGAAGTGGTAGTGATGCTTGAATTGAAAGCAAGGTTTGATGAAGAGGCCAACCTGGTTTGGAAAGAGATCCTGGAAGAAGAAGGTGTGAAAGTATTGCTGGGCGTACCGTCTATGAAAGTGCACGCCAAACTTTGTATCATCAAAAAAAGAAAAGGAAACAAGACCATTCAATATGGCTTTGTAAGCACAGGCAACCTCAATGAACGAACGGCAAGGGTGTATGGAGATCATTGCCTGCTTACTGCCAATAGGCATGTAATGGCTGACATCAACAGGATATTCCACTATTTAGAACATTGGAAGACAGGTATTGAACACCTGCGTGCCTGCAAGACATTACTGGTATGTCCAACAGGTATGCGCAAAGGGCTTGTCTCTCTCATCAACCGTGAAATAAAAAATGCAAAGGATAAAAAACCTGCTGCTATCACTGTAAAAGTGAATTCGCTTAGTGATGTAAAACTGATCGGCAAACTCTATGAAGCAGCGCTGGCAGGCGTTGAAATAAAAATGATCGTAAGAGGTATTTTCTGCGCGATGCCTTTCAACAAAAAATTCAAAAAGCCCATCTCTGCCATAAGCATTGTAGACGAATACCTGGAACATGCGCGCGTGCTGATCTTTCATAATGGCGGAAAAGAAAAAATTTATCTCTCTTCTGCCGACTGGATGGTGCGCAACCTCGACCATAGAATTGAAGCAGCCATACCCGTTATGGACCGCGACATCTGCAACGAACTCAAAGAGATTATCCACATTCAATTAAGAGACAATGTAAAGGCAAGGTTATTAGATAATGAACTCTCTAATTACTATGTAACTTTCGCCGGTAAAAAGAAAGTGCGTTCACAGATCGAGACGTACCTCTATCTCTATCAAAAAATCATAAAACCAGGTGCGGTTAGCAGCAATTGATATCGGGAGTAATGCAGCAAGGCTTTTAATAGCCGATGTGATACACGATAAAGACGGCTATACCCAATTCAACAAGTTGAACCTTGTGCGCGTACCACTGCGACTGGGTTTTGATGTGTTTGAAAATGGCGAGATCTCCAAACAGAAGCGTGGCATGATCCTGCAAACCATGAAAGCATATGGCCACCTGATGAAAGTATATGATGTGCAGTATATCAAGGCATGTGCCACCAGCGCCATGAGGGATGCGGTAAACAGTGAAGACATCATCCGTAAAGTAAAACTGGAAGCGGGTATCGAGATAAAGATCATCAGCGGTGATGAAGAAGCTGCGTTTATTTACGAGAACCATATCGCTGAAAATTTAGACAAGGAACATTCCTATTTATATATTGATGTGGGTGGCGGCAGTACCGAACTCACCTTTTTTGCCGATGGGAAACTTCGCTACAAAGAGTCTTTCAATATTGGCACCATTCGCTTATTGAAAGGGCAGGTGGAAGAAAGTACCTGGGATGAAATGAAAGACCATCTTAAAAACAATACTAAAAGTTCATTGCCAATGATCGCTATTGGTAGTGGCGGCAATATCAATAAAGTGTTTTCAATCAGTAAGAAAAAAGAAGGCAAACCCCTTTCACTGGAATTGCTGAAAGACTATTACAAAGAACTTTCCGGGTTTACATTGGATGAACGCATTCGTATTTACAAGATGCGGGAAGACAGGGCTGATGTGATCGTTCCCGCATTGCAGATATATATTAATGTGATGCGCTGGTCTGATATGGACGAAATATATGTTCCCAAAATAGGCCTGGCAGACGGCCTGATCCAAAGCCTGTATGAGGAAGTGAAAAAAATCAAGAATTAGAGTGTTGTTTTTAACCACAATGGCCACAAAGGATGCACAAAGAACACAAGCGGTCTTTGTGCCCATTGTGACTTCCTTGTGTTCTTTGTGGTTAAATAAAACTCATTTGCAACTGTCTGTAATTAGTATTATTTTGTCCGGTGAATTCAGGCACATGAGTTCTCCCTAACCGGTTGTGAAGTGAATAAATGCCCTGGCATACGTACGGTGTTCACCGATTAATGAACTTTATTCACCCATATTCTCCGTTAAAGGCTTGTGTACCTGGTTAGTTTTGATTTAATAACCCTCCATAAAAATTAAACTGTATGAAAAAGATCTTTTTTATTGCGGCGGTTTCGCTTGTCCTGTTCTCATTTAGAAGCCCAGTGGCCAGGCATAACTCTATCAGTTCAACTTCTACTGATACAGTTAAGGTAATGCATGTACCGGACGGTGATATCAGTGAATGGCCGGGAGACAAGTTTGCACAGGATAAAGAAACTGAAATATGGTATGCAGTTGATAATGATGCTACCGCTTTGCATATTGCTATGAAGATCCCTAACACAAAAACGCAGGTAAAGTTGATGCGCCAGGGAATGGATCTCTATATAGATGTGAAGGGAAGAAAAAGGGAAGCAACAGGTGTTTCTTTCCCAATGAAAATAAAACAAGCGGGATCAGGCGGCTTTAATCCAAGGCAGATGGCGGCTGAAACCGAATCAAAACCAGAGATGAAAGAGTTCAGGCAATCTATGGCGGCCAATCTTATTTTCCTGAAATCATTCGGGATGGATGGCCAAGATGATATGATACAGCCTCTTGCAAAAGAAAAAGGCGTGTCATTAGGTTATGCCTGGGATGAAGCAGATGTGATGTATATAGAATATTCAGTTCCGGTTACTCTTTTAGGTGGCAATGCTGCATTGGCAGGTAAAAAAATAAGCCTGGGATGCAAGATCAATGGTATTGATATACCTACTTCAGCTCCTTCAACTACAGCCACACCGGCTGGCGGTGGCGGAAGAGGTGGTGGTGGAAGAGGTGGTGGCCCTCCACAACAGTCAAGCGGCGCATTCGGCCCTGGCGCTGCAACACAGGGAGGTATGGCTGCATTGCAGGAACAGAGTTTTTGGGTAAAATATGATGTTAAACTATAAAGAATTTTTTCTCTGAAGAAGACCAGAAAAATAATCGTTGTCATAATACATGTGTCGGCATGTGCCTGCTTTTTTTTGCTGCCTTATATTTTATATCCGCAGCTGCCAAAAGATATCCCTGCTCCTGCACTTAGCAAACACATACTTGTACAGGCTATTGCGATCGACTTATTCCTGGTGGGGTTTTATTATCTCAACACACTACTCCTGATCCCTAAACTATTGTTCAGAAGAAAATGGTTCTTATATATTTTATTGATCATTAGTTCTTTTGCCGCATTTTTTTATATACCCAAACAGGTATCGCACTGGATCACGGGAAATGATGAAGAGATCATTCACCAGGAATTTGTTCAGATGCGCGCGCAGCAGCGTTCGCTGAACGATAGTTTGAGTCCAAAACATTCACAGCAACGTCCACCGAGGTCTACTGATACCTTATCCAGGCGCCCACGCCAGCATCCAGCTGAACTTACTACAGATACTTCCAAACACGATACGTCTACTCTGAGGTCGGATGATCCAAGACGAAATGGTTTCAGAAGAAGGCCCGGCAATGGTGTTGATTATTTTCCTGGTTCTTATGCCCTATTCATCCTGGTATTTGCGATAGGTACCTTTATTGCTGTGATGCAGCAGTGGCTAAAAACGGAACATACACGCCAGCAGATCGAGCATGAAAAAATTAATACCGAATTGTCTTTCCTCCGGTCGCAGGTAAACCCGCATTTCTTTTTTAATACACTCAATAATATTTATTCACTTGCTATCACCGGCAGCCAGGATACTGCCCCCGCAGTGATGAAACTTTCATCTATCATGCGGTATATCCTTACAGAAACAGAGGCCAACCTGGTGCCTTTGCAGAATGAAATTGATTTTCTGAGGAATTTTATCGACCTGCAATTAGTAAGGCTGACAGATAAAGTGGAAGTAAATTTTACTGCAGAAGGAAATACCGAAAATAAGCAGGTAGCTCCTCTCCTTTTCATACCATTTGTTGAGAACGCATTCAAATACGGTGTGAGTACCAAAGAGAGGTCAGCCATCAAAATCAAAATCACATCCAGCGCCGATCATATTTTACTGGATGTGTCCAATACCCTTGTAAAAGCCGATAATGGTATTCATGAAACAACCGGGATCGGTATCAATAATGTAAAAAGAAGGTTGCAGTTGTTATATCCTGGCAAACATAATTTAACTGTAAAAGAGGAAGACAATCAATTTAAAGTTCATTTAGACATCCATATAAAATGATCTCCTGTATTGCCATTGATGATGAGCCACTGGCGCTTCAACTGATACACCAGTATTGCGAAAAGATCCCTTTCCTGCAACTGGAAAAAGTATTTACCAACCCCGATGAAGCAAAGAATTATTTACAGCAGCATTCGGTAGACCTGCTTTTCCTGGATATACAGATGCCGGATATCAATGGTGTACAGTTCTATAAAAGTTTGGCGGTTAAACCTCTTGTAATATTTACCACTGCTTTTAAAGACTTTGCTGTGGAAGGATTTAATGTGGATGCTATTGATTATCTCCTCAAGCCTTTTGAGTACAACCGCTTTTTAAAATCCGTTTATAAAATAAAAGAATATATGGAATTCTTGTCCTCGCAGGAGTTACAAATGAACTCCCTTTATGTAAAAGTGAACTATGAAATGATGAAGATCAATTTAAAGGATATTGAATTGGTGGAAGCGCTGGATGACTATATCAAGATACATATAAAACCCAATCCTGTCCTCACTCTAATGACATTGAAGTCGATGCAGGAAAAGCTGCCTGTAAAAGAATTCGCCCGTGTTCACCGCTCGTATATTGTGCCGCTCAGCAAGGTGGAAAAGTTTAGCAAGAACAAGCTGATCGTGGCCGGAAAAGAAGTGCCAATTGGCAGTAGTTATGCCGATATTTATGACAAATTGCTGACACTCTCCAAACAACAATAATTCCCCGATAGATAATTTGGTTTCACCTAATTATTTTTTTGGCGCTCACATCTCTTCCTACTTTTATTTCCTAGCGATTCAGTGCCAGTTTAAGATATTTTAGCTTTTTTCATGCAGGGTTACATTCAAAGGTATTGCCGGTTGATCTCAACGTTGGTAATACCTTTTGATTTTTATGCCATCCCCCGGCAAAAACTTAGATTTGCCAGACCTATAAGGTTTTATAAACCTTATAGGTCTATCTGACTAAAATTCTTCCAATGGAATTCCTTCAATCTTTAGGCATTAAAAAAAACAACCCCGGCTCATCAACGGGTACACAATGGCTCGAAAGCCAGGGTGCAGAATTAGCAAGCCACTCACCTGTTGACGGCAAGCTCATAGGCTCAGTAGTTTGCGCCGATAAACGATCATATGAACTGGCAATTGCAAAAGCGCAGGAAGCTTTTATTGAATGGAGAAAATGGCCGGCGCCTAAACGCGGCGAGATCGTGCGGCAGGTGGGCGAGGCATTACGCGCGCATAAAGAACCACTCGGAAAATTAGTGAGTTATGAAATGGGAAAGAGTTTGCAGGAAGGTTATGGCGAAGTGCAGGAGATGATAGATATCTGCGATTTTGCTGTTGGGCTTTCCCGCCAGTTATATGGATTAACGATGCACAGCGAAAGGCCTATGCATCGCATGTATGAACAATGGCATCCGCTTGGCATCGTTGGAATTATCTCTGCTTTTAATTTCCCGGTGGCGGTATGGAGCTGGAACGCTGCACTTGCCTGGGTTTGCGGAAATGTATGCATTTGGAAACCGAGTGAAAAAACACCTCTCTGCGGAATTGCTGTTCAAAATATTGTTGCCGAAGTGTTTAGAAAGAATCATGTTCCCGAAGGAGTGAATGGTTTGATAGAAGGTGGCCGTGAAGTAGGCGAATGGCTGAGTCATGATACGCGTATACCACTTATTTCTGCAACGGGTTCTACAAGAATGGGCAAAGCCATCAGCGCCGCAACAGGTGCCAGGCTGGGGAAAAGCATACTTGAACTGGGCGGTAATAATGCCATCATCATTTCAAAGGAGGCAGACCTGGATATTGCATTGATCGGTTGTTTGTTTGGTGCGGTAGGAACTGCCGGCCAGCGCTGCACTACCACAAGAAGGCTGATCATTCATACAGATGTGTACGATGCATTCAAACAAAAATTAGTGAAAGCATACCAGCAGCTCAGCATAGGCGATCCATTAAATAGCAAAAATCATGTGGGCCCATTGATAGATACAGATGCGGTAAAGATGTACCTCTCCTCTATCGATCAATGTAAAAAACAAGGCGGGCATTTTATTGTGGAGGGAGGTGTGCTGGAAGGTGCCGGTTATGAAAGCGGTTGTTATGTACAACCCTGCATTGCCGAAGTAAAAAATGAAATGCAGATCGTACAGCATGAAACATTCGCTCCTATTTTATATTTGATGCAATATACTACACTGGATGAGGCCATTGCTTTACAGAATGGTGTTCCGCAGGGATTATCGTCTTCTATCATGACATTGAACATGCGCGAAGCGGAGCAATTTCTTTCACATGCCGGAAGCGATTGCGGCATCGCGAATGTAAATATAGGTACCAGCGGGGCTGAGATCGGTGGTGCTTTTGGCGGAGAAAAAGAAACTGGCGGCGGGCGCGAGAGTGGCAGCGATGCATGGAAAGCCTATATGCGCAGGCAAACAAATACTATTAACTGGAGTACGCAATTGCCGCTTGCTCAGGGAATTGAATTTAATTTATAGATTATTGCCACAGAAACACAGAGGCACAGAAGAGAGAAGGAATGATTGAACTATTTTCTGTGTTTCTGTGCCTCTGTGGCAGCCTTTTAAAATTGCAAAAAACATTTTATAATTAATAAAAAATACAAATATGCCATTAGTAGAACTCGACAATATCCCTACAAAAGAAATTGGAACAGGTTACCAGGCAAGGTTCATACATACCGGCCGCATGACCATATCCTATTTACTGGATGTAAAAGCAGGAAGCACTTTCCCCGAACATTCACACATGCATGAACAGGTAGCACAGGTGCTGGAAGGAAAATTTGAATTGACGGTGGGTGGAGAAAAATTGTTACTGGAACCAGGCAAAGTGGCGGTAGTGCCATCCAATGTATTGCATTCAGGTGTTGCTATCACCGATTGCAAACTAATGGATGTGTTTTCGCCGGAGAGAGAAGATTATAAAATGAAGTAGATTTCACGCAAAGACGCCAAGTTAAAAAAGGCGCCAAGTTGTTTCCGATTTTTTTTGCTCCTTTGTCTCTTTGCGTGAAACAGATTTAACTGATCAAATAATGTTGGGTCAGTAAAAATTTGTAAGTTTGTCTATTACAAAAAATATGCGGACTCTTAACGTTTCCATATCTGATCTTGAATACACCAAATTCGGTTTGCATACCGACAAATTCCCCTTTTCTGACCTTGTTGAAATTATCAGCAAGGAACTTTCCCGACAGGCTTTAAATGATTGTGTTCAGCTTGCTGAAAAACACGGCCTTTCAGGAATGTCTATGGAAGATATTTCCAAAGAAGTAAAAGCGGTGAGGGAAAATGCAAAAAATAATCATTGATACGAATGTTTTCGTTTCAGCAATAATACAGCGTGGTTTTTCGCATTATATCGTTGCTGAATTATTTTCCACAAGCAATATTGAGCTTTGTGTCTCTTTTGAGCTCTTTAAGGAATATTATGATGTTTTGAATCGGGGAAGATTCGCAAAATACCCTGACTTTGTTTCAAAGTCGAAAGTATTACTTGCTGGTATTGAGAAGAAGGCGATGAAATATTTTCCAACTGTAAGACTTGATATCATTAGTGACCGGGATGACAACAAATTATTAGAACTTGCAGAAACTTGTCGCGCCCAATATTTAATTACTGGAAACACTAAAGATTTTACGATGCCGATTTATAAAGGAACAAAAATTGTAACGCCAAAAGAATATTGGACAAAGCACATTTTTCTATAAAGACTTTCTAATAAATCAATCATGAACCTCAACTTATCCAATAAAACAGCCATCGTCTGCGGCGGCTCACAGGGACTGGGATTAGCATCTGCCATTGAATTGTCATTACTCGGTGCTAATGTTATTCTCGTTTCCCGCAATAAAGAAAAATTAGAAGCAGCCCTCACCCAATTGGATACTTCCAAAGGACAACAGCATGGTTTTCTAACAGCTGATTTTTCAGAACCGGCACAGGTAAAAGAAATGATAGAAGCTTTTCTGCAAAAAGGTAAATCAATCCATATCCTTATTAATAATACCGGTGGCCCCGCAGGCGGAAATATTCTTGACGCAGAAACGGCTTCCTTTGAAAAAGCATTTCAGATGCATATCGTCTGCAATCAAGTATTGGTACAAGCCACCTCTCCCGGCATGAAAAAAGAAGGCTATGGCCGCATCATCAATATCATTTCAACATCTGTCAAGCAACCCATCGATGGGCTCGGTGTTTCCAATACCATTCGTGGCGCTGTTGCCAGCTGGTCAAAGACCCTGGCCAATGAACTGGGTGCGTTTGGTATTACTGTTAACAATGTATTACCGGGTTTTACAGAAACAGAGAGACTGGATTATGTATTGGGACAAAAAGCATTAAAAACGGGCACTGAACTAAAGGAAGAAAAAGAAAAAGCAGCTGCATCTATTCCTGCACGCCGGCTGGGTTTGCCGCATGAATTCGGCGCGGTTGTTGCATTTTTATGTTCTCCCGCCGCTTCTTATGTCAACGGTATTAACCTGCCGGTGGACGGGGGCAAATTATCCTGCCTGTAGAACCTAACAATTTCATAAAAAAGTGCAGGCGGTTCTGTAATATCAGTATCATTTCACAAATTTGTGTATGCACAATTTTATTCCTTCTTTCCGGCGCCACATCCTTCTTTTCATAACAGTATGGATGCTTTCTTTTTCGTTGGTTACTGCGCAAACCGCTCCCAAAGGCTGGCATTTATTAAGCCCTGCCAAAGATTCTTTTTTTGGTATCAATCTCGACAAAGCTTATACCTTCTTAAAAAGCAAGGATAAAAAATCAAAACCTGTGATCGTAGCGATAATAGATTCAGGTGTTGATACCACACATGAGGATTTGAAAGGTGTTTTCTGGCGCAACCCCAAAGAAATACCGGGCAATGGCATTGATGACGACGGCGATGGTTATATAGATGATGTATATGGTTGGAATTTTATTGGTGGAAAAGATGGTGCCAACTTTAAAAAATCCGGTGCCGAGAATATGCGGGTGTACAATCGTTTTAAAGAACGGTTTTTTGGAAAGCCAATTGATACAACCCTGTTGAGCAAAGACGAAAAATATCTTTATAGTACCTGGCTGAGAGCATCAAATGACCTGAACATGAGTAATGAAGAGCAGATGCAGGTGGCATATCTTGAAGTAACAGGCAAAGCATTGAAACGCCATGATAAAGTGATTCGCGAAGAAATGAGCAAGGAAGAATATACGCCAGAGCAACTCGAAAAGTTTGAACCCAGGACCAAACAAGGAAGGGAAGCAAAATATGGCTACCTCACTCTTAGCAAAATGCTGGGAATAGAACCCGATGAAAAAAACTCAAGCACACTCTCACAGATCGATGAATATGTTGAGGGAAAAAAAGAAGCCATGGAGGCAAATGACAAGCCTTATCATGACTACCGTGCTGATATCATCCGCGATGATTACAATAATATAAACGATAAATTTTATGGCAATGGCGATGTGATGGGCCCCGGCCCTGTGCATGGCACGCATGTAACAGGTATCATTGCTGCCAACCGCAATAATGGCATTGGCATGAACGGTGTTGCGGATAATGTACAGATCATGATGATACGCGCAGTGCCCGATGGAGATGAATATGATAAGGACATAGCCCTGGGTATCTTTTTTGCAGTAGACCATGGCGCAAAAGTGATCAACATGAGTTTTGGAAAATATTTTTCGCCTGAGAAGAAATGGGTGGACAGTGCGATACGTTATGCAGAAATGAAAGATGTGCTCATTGTTCATGCAGCAGGAAATGAATCAACCAATCTTGATGAAAAAGAAGGTTTTCCCAGTCCTTATTTTTTAAACTCCGGTGGAGAAGCATCTAATTTTATTTCTGTTGGTGCCAGTAGTGACCCATCTATCAATGGCAGCCTGGTGGCCGATTTCAGTAATTATGGAAAGAAGAGCGTGGATGTATTTGCACCCGGTGTAAAAATATATTCTACTATCCCTCACGGCAACCAGTACAGCAATCTGCAGGGAACCAGTATGGCGGCACCCATTGTTAGCGGCGTTGCAGCATTGATACGCTCTTATTTTCCTGATCTGTCTGCACAGCAGGTTATAGAAGCGATCGAAGGGTCTGTTTCCGTTCCTGATTCTACCGTGAAAGTGTTAAAGCCTGGTACAAAAGAAGTGGTGCCTTTCAGCAGCCTGAGTAAAAGCGGCGGTATCGTAGATGCCGGTGGTGCGGTGGAACTTGCTTATAGAATGCAAGCCGCGAAAAAAAGTAACGATAAGCTACCCAAATCCAGTTTTAAAAACATAAATCCCAACCAATAATGGCAAGGCCCCAACCCGGAGAATATGCTGAATATTACCAGCGTTATATTGATAAAGCAGAAGGAGCAGATATCAATGCAGTAATGGCAAAATATTCTAACGACCTGAATCATTTCGTGAATAACCTGCCCGCTTCCAAAGCTGAACACAAGTATGCAGAAGATAAATGGACTGTCAAAGATCTTCTGCAGCATATCATTGATGCCGAAAGGATATTCACTTACCGTGCTTTGCGTTTTGCAAGAAAAGATCAAACGCTCCTTCCAGGTTTTGAAGAAAACGATTATGCTGCCAATGCCAATACAAGTGCAAGAAGTTTGCAGGAACTTAAAGATGAGTTTGTTGCAGTAAGAAAATCAACAGATCTTTTTCTTTCTTCCTTAAATGAGGAACAGTTACAGCAAACGGGAAAGGCAAATAATCATTCCATTACTGTAAATGCTATTGCGTTTATCATATTCGGTCATATTATTCATCATAAGGGGGTTTTGGAAGAGAGATATTTGTAGTACGTATTGCCACAGAGGCACAGAAACACAGAGGACATCATTTCGTTTCCAAATAATGAGACAATTTGTAATACTCATTTTGACATTATTTTTTGTCAGTTCTTACGGACAGACAAAACCTATTATTTTTAAGACGACGGATTTTATTAACGGGAGTTTTTATCGTGATGTTTATGATACAATTCATATGAAGAATGAAAAGATTGACATTTATTTTTTAAATGCAATTTTTTTAGAACCACGTCATTTACCGCCCAATTTAATCGATAAAAAATATAAAAATGAAACAATAAAAATCTGGAACGATAACGAACATCGACTATGGATAAATACTTATACATATGATAGTTTATCCCGAATAACGGATTTTACATATTCAAGTTGCACGATTTGTTCAAGTATGGCTTATGAATATAAAGTCATATATAACTCTGCCGGGCAAGTTGAAAAGATCTACAACATTGGGGTTATGAAAGATAAATACAAATTTTATTACAACAACAAAGGCAATATTCAGAGGTTGGAAAAATACAATTTCGATGACTTAAATTTAAGGATATCATTGGTTGATTAGCTGTTTACAATCCCTCTGTGTTTCTGTGCCTCTGTGGCTAAAAACTAATAATCATACTTATAAAAATCACAAAATTCCTCATCACACAACAATCTTTTATAAACAGGATTCGCAAGCACTTCTGTATAATCCATTTCTTTTCCATCCACCCATACTTTTTTATACACCAGCCGGATGCCGTGGCTATAATCTACCCACCAGTTGATATGCCCTATGTATAAAGGTTGTATCGCTTTGCCATCCAGCTTATGCCATCCGTAAATAGCTTCATGCCCGGGTTTGGGATATCTTGAAACGCCACCGGAGAGCACCACATCTTTTTTTATTCCTGCTATCAATCCTTTACGGAGTTTTCTTTGTCCTTCTACTATTAAATGATGCTGCCACATGGTAATGCTGCTGTCGCGGAAAGCATACATTGGCACCGGCTCTAATTTTACTACCGCCTGCAGGTAAATATCATCCACCATTTTTCTTGTTGGAAGAAAACAGCCAAATGCATCTGCTATCTTCTGCGCTGCCATTGGTGTCATTGGCACCCTGGCCCAGTCATCATTAGTACCAATACTTAAATAATCAGGTGCTACAAAATAATATGCTTTGATGGTCTTTCCAGTTGAAGAATCAACCATAGAAATATTGATGCGCACAAATTTTTGCAGGAAAGAAGGGATATTGCCCGATAAAATTTCCTTCACTGTCAAAGAATCCCTCTCTTTCCATTTCCAGGCAACTGCAGTTTTGAAGAATTGATTACCACCCATTCGTGTGGCAGGTGCTTCGGGCACAGCAAGATGATACGATTTTTGTGCCTCGCCTATATTAAAAGCAAACAACAGGCAGAGTGAGAGGATATATTTCATTCACACAAGGTAATAAAAAACCCTACTTCGGAAGAAGCAGGGCTTATAACAAATATGTTTTGTGTTATTTATTTAGCAGCTACCAATGTTACATTTATTGCAACATCATTATTTACCCTTCCTGGTCCCCAGGTAATTCCTACAAGGGTTCTGTCGATATTGAAGGTTGCTGTTGCAGAAAATTTCTTGTCGTCAGCACCCGTAATGGTAGAACTGAATTTTACAGGGGCACTCACTCCTTTCAAAGTAAGTTTACCTGCGATATCTGCAGCAGTTGCAGAGGTATAAGTAACGCCTGTAATTTCAAAAGTGGCCTGTGCAAATGTTTCCACTTCAAAAAAATCTTTTGTCTTTAAATGGGTTGTCAAACCATCTGCATCAGCTTTCAGGTTAGTGAGGTCAATAATGAATGTTCCGCCGGTGAGTTTACCACCGTCAACATTCAATTGTCCGCTTTTTAATGGAAAAGTGCCTGAATGAGGTCCGCCTGCATTGGCAGCTTTCCATTCTATCTTACTTGCATCTGTAGACACAGTATAAACAGCAGCTTTTTTAGAGGTTACAGAAACAAACGCATACATGCTTACCAAAGCAACAGCGCCAAGGATCACGGGGAGGACTCTTTTCATAAAATGATTGTTATTTATTAATAATGTGAGGGTTAAAAGTAACCAAATAAGCGTTTCAACAGTAATCGCTCATCATATTTTCCCTATTTCAAAAATTTGGGAGGGCGTTTTGCCCCTCAATTTAGCCTGTTTTCAAAGACAGTTTCTCTTATCTTCGCCCTTTAAATCTGAGCCATGAACTTACATGAATACCAGTCGAAGGAATTACTAAAAAAATACAATGTACAAGTGCAGGAAGGCATTGCTGTTGATACCGTGATGGCTGCAGAAGAAGCCTACCGCCGGCTGAAGACCCAGACGCATAACAATTTTGCTGTTATCAAGGCGCAGATACACGCAGGTGGCCGCGGCAAAGGCAAGATCGTGGGAAGCGAACAACGCGGAGTGGCCGTGGGCAAAAGCCTGGAAGATATCAGCACTATTGCAAAAAATATTCTCGGACATACACTGGTAACCATTCAAACAGGCGCTGCAGGTAAAAAGGTGAACAAGATATTAGTGGCGCAGGATGTGTATTATCCCGGCCCCAACCCTACCAAAGAATTTTACCTGTCTATTTTGCTCGACAGGTCCAAAGGCCAGAACGTGATCATGTACAGTACAGAAGGCGGTATGGATATTGAAGAAGTAGCACATAAAACACCTGAAAAAATATTCAAGGAATGGGTACACCCTGGTGGCGGGCTACAAGGTTTCCAGGCAAGAAAGATCGCCTTCAATTTTGGATTGAGTGGCGAGGCATTCAAGAACTGCGTAAAGTTTGTAACGAATCTCTATAATGCATATGTTGGATTGGATTGCAGTATGCTTGAGATCAATCCTCTCTTCAAGACCAGCGATGAAAAGATCATTGCCGTGGATTGCAAAATGAATCTTGACGATAATGCACTGATGCGTCATCCTGATCTTGCGGCCATGCGCGATACAACTGAAGAAGACCCAACTGAAGTAGAAGCCGGCCAATACAATTTGAATTTTGTAAAATTGGATGGCAATGTAGGTTGTATGGTGAATGGCGCCGGGCTTGCCATGGCAACAATGGATATGATCAAACTAAGCGGTGGTGAACCTGCCAACTTTTTAGATGTAGGCGGAAGCGCGAATGCACAAACAGTAGAAGCCGGTTTCCGTATCATCATGAAAGACCCGAATGTAAAAGCGATACTCATTAATATTTTTGGTGGTATCGTGCGCTGCGACCGTGTGGCAGCAGGCGTGATAGATGCTTATAATAAACTGGGAAATATTAATATCCCTATTATAGTTCGCTTGCAGGGAACCAATGCAGTAGAAGCAAAAAAATTGATTGATGAAAGTGGCTTGAAAGTAGAAAGTGCTATTTTATTGAGTGAAGCTGCGGCGTTGGTGAAGAAAGCGGTTGCGTGAGATGTGAGATGCGGGATATGAGATGCGGGATGATTCAACACTCATCACTTATAACCCATAACTTATAACCTCTATTCCATTCTCTTCACTTCACTCACCGGGCTAAACGAATACTTCAACCCCGTTTTTACTTCTGTGCATTCATAACGTTTTCTTCTCTTCATTCCTTTGCGGAAGACCTTTCCATTGTCCATCAAAAAAAGTGCGCCTTCGGGTATTTCGGCTACATGACAATAACCATCGCGATTTACTTCATCATATTTTCTCAATATCAATAACAATTCTGTTTCTCCATTAGCAGTGGCGGCGGGATTAATAATTGATCGTTGCAAAGCGTGTTCAATATCGGGTGGGAAAAATTTATGTTGCACAAAATCAACCAGCAGTTTGCTGTAAGTTGATTTCCATTCCCTTCCATGAGATTCTGATTTTTGTCCGTACTGTTCGAACGTGAGAAGATGTGCCAGCTCATGAAGAAGTGTGATCAGGAATTCATATTTATTGAGGTTACCATTGATACTGATACGATGATTGCTTCCATATCCCGCATGGCGGTAATCGCCCAAAATAGATCTTCTTCTTTTTGTAACGGTGAGGTGTACGTTATGCTGGTGGATATAACCCACCACCAGGTTAAATGTATTTTCGGGCAGGAAATCTGCCAGTGATGCCATGGGGTGTTCTGTAACCGGCATTATTTTTTCTGGTTCAGCTTTAAAGCGATCCTTATTTCGATCACGGTATAAACAATATATAAGAACATGCCCACAAATATGGCATATACACTGCGGTTATGCCCGGCCATGAATAAGTAGATGAGTGCCGCGCTTCCTAACACCAGTAATTTTATCATGGTGGCACCCATCACACTCCGGAAGAATACATTGGGGTTGGTATTATTCATTGCCCGCCTGAACATCAGTAAAGTGAGCACGGCCAATGCAAACAACAGGCAGTTGGAAGTAAACACCACCAACGCGTCTATTTTCCTTTCATTCAATTGCGCCTGCAATGCAAGTACTGCCGAGTTCACGATCACGAAAACAAGAAACAGTGGAAGAATTTTTCTTGGAAATGAAGTATCCTGCTGCATAATTTATTTGTTTGAAGATGTGTCTTTAACTGCTTTTAGGATCATGATGATGAGCACGCCCAAAGGTAAAATCCAAACCAGTAAAGGGAAACCAACATTTATTTTTTTATCGATCCATATCCCTGCAAATGCCGCCAGCCCCAATCCTACCAATAATTGCATGGCCAGCCCCGCATATTGATTCAATAAATTATTCCCTTCATTTTTCATCAGTATTATTCGTTTGAATGGGGGCCCTTAGGTGCATCAATTACTGTTGTATCAAGTTTAACGGGTGTATCGCCGCCAAGCGCCTTGCGTACACTTTCCATGTATTCCTCTTTGTACCTGATGGCCTGCTCCAATGAATCTGTCCGAATCTTCAACACCTGTAATTCGGTCTTACCCTGCTTAGAACCATAACCAGGAATATAAAATTTCAACGGGGTATAGATGATCAGTAAAATGGTAATGCTCGTCATCATCACAAAAGCAGTGCTTAGCCCAATATAGACACTTAGCCTTGATAATTTGAAAGTGACAACCTCCTCATAAGTATCGTCGTTCATGACCACCAAACGGTACCTGTTGCGTAACCTCTGCAGTGTGCTGTTATTGGTTAATTTTGCCATTGTGTTAAATCAGGATTAAAGGTACGAAATCGTTAATAGTCCGGCCCCGCGAAGTTCAAAAATAGCTGTACTTTTAAAAATTCTATATTGCTATGGCAACCATATTCACCCCGATAAATTATTTATGCAGGCTGGCAGCATTTTGCGGACTGTTATTTATGTCTGCCGCAGCCTTTGGCCAGCCCAATACCACGGTTGACCTTGACAAAGACAAACCCAAGCAATACGAGGACAGAAAACTGGTATCGGAGAAGAGTGGTGACAGCAAATTTGGAGCGATAAAAAAGATCTACCAGAATACCGTCACCCACTACAACTATTATTTTAATGCTAACAGGAAACTGAACGATGTAATTGAACAGGCCAAGCTGGCACATGTTGACGATTACACACAGTTACTTCCTTTTTACAATTACAATTTAGACGGAACTGCGAAGTTTAAAAATGACCTGGATTCTGTCATTTATAAATGCAATGCCGGGGTATTGCTGCATGACCTTAGAGGCGACTGGATAGATGATTTGTATATGCTCCTGGGCAAGGCCTACCTGTTCCGTAAAACTTTTGATTCAGCTACGCAGGTGTTTCAATATGTGAATTACATTTTTGCCCCCAAGGATGGCGGTTATGATATTCCAATCGGTAGTAGTGCCAGCAATACCAGGGGTGTATTCACAGTTGCTACAAATGAAAAAACGGGGATGTTCTCCGGTAAACCGCCCAGCCGTAATGAAAGTTTTGTCTGGCAGTCGAGAAATTATTTAGAACAGGGAAAAGTAGCTGAAGCATCGGGCTTGTTATCACTTCTTCGCAGCGATCCAAATTTTCCGCAAAGATTGCAAACCGACCTGCATGAAATGATAGCCTATTGTTTTTATGTGCAGAAAGTTTATGACAGCTCTGCCTGGCATTTGCAAAAAGCGCTGGATAATGCTGCAGACCATGCAGAAAAGGCAAGATGGGAATATCTCTGCGGGCAGATGTATGGCCTTGCGGGGAGAAATGAAGCTGCCATAGGAATGTTCCAGCACGCGATCAATCATACACAAGACCCATACATGGATGTGTATTCCCGCCTGAACATGGTAACACTGGCTTCGAGCAAGAATAAAGACAATGCCTTACAAAATAATTTGAATGAGTTGTATAAACTGGCAAAGAGGGATAAATATGAAGATTACCGCGACATTCTTTATTTCGCAGCAGCACTCCTTCAGCTACAATTAAAAAATGATAAAGCTGCACAGGCTGAATTACGCAAAAGCATAAAATTCAGTGTTGAAAATCCTTTACAAAAACAAAAAAGTTTCCTCATGCTGGCCGATATCAGCTATAACAATAAAAACTATGAGGCCGCTTCACATTTCTATGACAGTGTACAAACAACTTTGTTTGAAGAGGCCGATAAACAAAGAGTGGAAGCCCGCAAACCTGCATTAAAGATCATCAATAACGACCTGATCACTATTCATACAGAAGACAGCCTGCAGGTATTGGCCAAAATGTCGCCCGAAGAAAGAACCGCAGCTATAAAAAAATTGCTGAAACAATTATTAAAAGCCGCAGGATTAAAAGATTCTTCAAATCTAAGCTTCGGTAACAATCCTGTTGCAGGATCAGCGCAAAGCCTGTTCAATACAAATAGTGGTGGATCTGATTTTTATTTTCTCAGCAACAATCTGAAAGCGCAGGGCTACGCCGATTTTAAAGCCAAGTGGGGAAACCGCCCTAATGCAGATAACTGGCAACGTCAATCTGCTATCACCAAACTGGTCACAAACCCTACAGGGTCAGCAACAGATGTGGTTGATAAGAGGGCAACCACTCCGGAGAAAAAAGACCTAACCTTTGATGGGTTGCAAAAAGATATTCCTTTAACCCCTGAAAAGCTGGAAGCATCTGATCGCGCTATTGGCAAAGCATTGTTTACAAACGGGGTCACTTTTATGAATATGCTGGAGGAGTATCCCGCTGCAGCTGAATCTTTTGAAAACTTGTTGCATCGCTACCCTGAAAGCGGCCTCACAGATACCGCGCTTTTCGATCTTGCTTATTGCTACAGGAAAATGGGGCTGCTTGATAAAGCCGATTCTGTAAAAGCAAGATTTACTACGCTTTTCCCGAAAAGTAAATTAGGCACGCCAATTAAATCAGCCACCGCAGGAAAGGCCAGTGATGTTGCTTCAAGAAAATATGAAAGCATTTATAATTTATTTGTGGAAGGAAAATTCCAGCAGGCAAAAGATGAAAAATTAAAAGCGGATGAACAGTATGGCAATACTTACTGGACACCGCAATTGTTATACATCGAGTCTATCTATTATGTAAAACAACGGCAGGACAGTATCGCCATTAATCGCCTGAAAAGCCTGGCCACCACTTTCCCTAAATCACCACTGGCAGAAAAGGCAAACACGATGATAGATGTATTGAAGAGAAGAAACCAGATCGAAGGCTATTTGACCAACCTGGATGTTGAAAAGAAAGAAGATGCTGTACAAAAACGTATTGACCTGAATACAAATGACGCCTCAGCCATTAAAAAGAAAACGGTCAACACAGATTCTATTACACAATCAGCCAGTAAGCAGGTTGACCTTACTGTAGATAAAAAATTAGTTACCGCCCCTTCTATTACTATGGCCCCGGTGAGTGGTTTCACTTTTGCGCCAACCGACCAGCATTATGCTGTATTGATATTGAATAAAGTAGATGAGGTTTTTGCAGGAGAAGCAAAGAATGCATTCACCCGTTATAACCAGGAGAGGAATATCAGCAGGGCTGTTACCATCACTCCGGCTAAAATAAATGATCAGTATACTATTTTGCTGATAGGAATTTTTGATAATGCCGGCGACGCATCCAATTATGCCGACAATGCCAAATCACAGGCAAAAGGCAGGATCATCCCATGGCTGTCTGCAGATAAATACAGTTTCAGCATTATCAGCAAAAGCAACCTGGATATATTAAAGAGTGGAAAAGATATTCCGGCATACCAGCAATTTATGAATACGGCACTCCCGGGTAAATTTTAATAGCAGCTAATTTTGTTTTATGAGTAAATCAGTAAGAAGATTCTGGAAAGTTTTTTTTATAGCTATCGGTTCTTTTATTTTATTCCTCCTTCTCTGCGACTGGGGCGTGTTTGGCAGCATGCCTTCCATTGATGATATTCAAAACCCATCTGCTTCTTTGTCGAGCCAGGTCTATGCACAAGACGGCACCATCATGGGTAAGTTCTATCTCGAGGACCGTGTAAATGTAGAATTCAAAGACATCAGCAAAAATGTGATCAATGCATTGGTGGCATCAGAAGATATCCGTTTTTATGAACACAGTGGTATTGATGGCCGTGGTTTGCTCCGTGCTATCAAAGGATTGGGAAGTGCCGGTGGCGCCAGTACCATCACCATGCAAACAGCTAAAAATCTTTTTACAGAGAACTGGGCGACAAAGAATTTTATACTGCGGGGGTTGCAAAAATTCAAGGAAGCTATCATTGCTGTAAAGCTTGAAAGAAATTTTACCAAAGACGAGATCATCACTTTATACCTTAACACTGTTGCCTTTGGCGATAATGTTTATGGCATACGCAATGCTGCCATTACTTTTTTCCAGAAGGAGCCTGATCGTTTGGATGTGGGCGAAGCGGCAGTATTGGTAGGCATGTTAAAAGCAGCCAATACCTATAACCCAAGGGTAAACCCCAAGAGGGCACTCGACCACAGGAACAGCATCCTTGATAAAATGGTCAAGAACGGTTCACTCACAGAACCTGAAGCCGCTAAAGTAAAAGCAAAACCTATTGAACTCAATTACCGTAAGCTGGATGAAACTGCCGGGCTTGGGCCATATTTCAGGATGGAAGTGGGCGAAGAAATGAAAAAATGGTGCAAGGAACATAAAAAAGGAAATGGTGATCCTTATAATCTTTATTTAGATGGATTGAAAATTTACACCACCATCAACCCGCGCATGCAGATCTATGCCGAGGAAGCTGTTGCCAAGCACATGAGTTATATGCAGAAGTTGATGAATGCGCAGGATATCATCAAGAAAGGCACTGCGTGGAAGGGTTATGAGAATGTGCTAGAAGCTGCCATCAAACAGAGTGACCGTTGGAGAAATTCCAAAAAAGATGGAATGAAAGAGGATGCCATCCGTAAATCGTTTGATGCTCCTACACGCATGAAAATATTTGCATGGAACAATAACCGGCATAAGGATACGATGATGACTCCCTATGATTCCATCAAATACACCCGGCAGATGATGCAGGCGGGTTTTATGGCGATGGACCCATTGAGTGGTGAAGTGCGTGCATGGGTGGGCGGCATTGATTTTAAAACATATAAATACGATCACGTTAATTACAATACCAAAAGACAGGTGGGTTCTACCATCAAGCCATTGCTCTATAGTTTGGCGATAGAAGATGCAGGCTTCACTCCCAATACCATTGTGCAGGATGTGCAACAGAGTTTTGGCGCGTATGGAATGGTACCGGCTACCAGTAATTCCTGTTCAGGAAAATCAATGCCTATGGTGGAAGCATTGGCGCAATCAAAAAACTGTGCTACCGCTTATATCATGAAGCAGATGGATGGAACGGGTAATAATGCCGCTAAACGTTTTGTGGATTTCTTAAAAAATAAATGTGGCCTGCAAACCAAGATAGAACCGCATCCTTCTATTGGTATTGGCTCCTGCGAAATTTCTTTGTATGAAATGATGCAGGCTTACAGTATGTTACCCGGTCGTGGTTTTAATGTGAAGCCATTATTTATTACCCGCATTGAAGACAGGAACGGAAATATTTTACAGGCATTTGCACCACAACGCCGCGAAGTGATCAGTGATGTAACAGCATATTCTGTGATCCGTATGATGCAGGAAGGAACACGTGTAGGCACCTCCCGCAATATCTGGAGTTTTGGTGTGGATGGAGAGATAGCAGGTAAAACAGGTACCACCAATGATAACAGTGATGCATGGTTCATGGGTTATACTCCGCAATTGTTAGCCGGTGCATGGGTAGGTTGTGACGACAGGTTTATCCGTTTTAGAAAAGATGATCTTAACGGACAAGGCGCTCGAGCTGCCATGCCTATCTGGGCCTATTTCTATGCGAAAGTGGAACATGATGCCAATATCACCGGGCTTGATAAAAATGCCAGTTTTGCAAAGCCCGAAGTGATGAAGGATGATATTATTTTTGATTATATCAATGATGCAACGGTAACGCCCGGCGCAGAAGGTGACAATATGGGTAATGGTACATCCAGTGATTATGCAGTGCCTGCTAATATCAGGCCTGAAGACCTCAAAGCTGAATCTGATATTCTGCCTGCAGATAAACCAAAGGATACAAAAGCACCGGCGAAATTACCGGATACAAAGACAGTTCCGCCGCCGTCTGCAGTTAAGCCGGGAGAAAAACCGAAGGCAGAGATGCCGAAGAAGCCGGGGGGAGGGAGATAGGGTTTGCCACAGATCCGAAGTTTCGGGAACAGAAACACAGAGGTGTACGTCATTTCGAATCCCCTGCTAACTATAGTATATTATTTTGCTTGATGATGAAAGCAGGGGTGAGAAATCTTAGGAAACACATGTCTTGTTAACGAAATGCTTAGCCACAAAAGTCAGTAATTACTTTTTAATGAAACACTTTCTATCGATTATACTATTATTACTATTTTCAGCTTGTAAACTTACCCAATCAAACATAATTGGTAGATATGAACTCCCTAATGGTGTCAGAACTGAGTTAATAATAGATTCAAACAATAAGTTTTATTTTTCAAAATTCAATGGTATATCAGCTTTGCTCAAAAATGAAAATTTTATTACAACTAGTGGAATTTGGACAATGATCACTGATAGAAAGCTCATTCTTCAAAGCAATTTAGACCCTTCTGAGCATTTAGCCTTTAAGATTCAAGAAGATTCAGCAAGAGAAGGTGGCATTACAGGCTTTACATTTTTAGACATTAATGGTGACACTCTTCGCATTTCCATATATGATCACAACAACCGATTTTTTGGAAAAGTACATAGCAGTTATTCACGTATAAAAATCAAAGTAGCAAAAGGAGATTCGCTAAGTTTTAATTTTCCCGGTTATAGACAATGGAAGTTAGTTAAAGACAACTATAGAAATTCCGATTACCGGATTACTCTCTTTCCAGAATATGTTTCATCATATTTCAATCAAACTGAATTTCAAATAAAGCATAATTCACTAATTGAAATCAGCAACAATACGAAATTCAAAAAAAGCAATCGCTAACATTTGCTTTTCTCTGTGTTTCTGTGCCTCTGTGCCCGCCCGGCCAAGCCATTCGGACGGGGCTAAAATTTCCGTAAACAAAACAACACCCATCTAAGATTTCTCACCCCCGAATCGTGTTCAGGGAAAATAACATCATTACTTTTC